>JAYWHQ010000422.1:0-2700 GCA_043777655.1 Allobosea sp.
AGCCCCGGCGGCCAGGTGAGCCACATGCCTGGCAGCGAAAGCGGCAGGGCCATGACCAGCATCCAGGAAATGACTTCCCAACCCGGCATGCCCTTGGACAATTGTCCGGCATAAACATATCCGATGGCACATATCGCCACCGCCAGCAGCATCAGCCCATGGCCAAGACTAAGCGCCCCACCGCTGTCGCCCATGGCAAAGCCGGTGACCAGCGCAGCGCCGGCCAGCGCAACCACCCAGAATACGGCGGGCGGGCGCTCGCGCAGCACAATGGCAGCCGCGACAGCAGTCGCAAGCGGCAGAATGCCGGCAACAATGCCGCCATGGGCCGACGGGATGAGCTTCATCGCAAAATTGCTGAAGCCCGGAAAGCCCCAGACCAGCGCGGCAGAGGCGATCAGCATGGGCCAGAACAGCCGCCGCCCCGGCAAGGGCCGACGCAGGGCCAGCAACACACCAGCCGCCAGAAGCCCGGCCAGCGCCGGACGGGCGAAAGTGATGAAAAGCGGATCGATCTCGGCGACAGCAAGCCGCGTCATGGGCAGGGACCCACCAAAGACAATCACGCCGACGAGCCCAAGCAGCATTCCAAGCGATTCACGCTGCATCCGGCACCTTCAGCCTGTCGGGCTGTCTGGATAGGCGGAAAATCTCGCAAACGCCAATGCAGGCTTGTGGCATCGACCATCAGCTATCGGAATGGCGCCAATGGTTGCTCGGCCCGCATGCAGGGCATCAAGGCGCGATGGCGGGCCCGACCACCACAACTGCATCCGCCAGCGCAATCCGTCCGGGATGATCGACGAACAGGATCAGCCCGCGCAAGCTGGCAGCCGCCTTGACGAAGGCGAACTCGAGCTCAGGCCGCCCGCAGGCTTGCGCCAACACGCGACCAGGACCACGGCAGGGAAAATTGTAGCCGGAGACGCGCAAGACCGCTTGCCCATCGAACACGCCATTGCCAGCCCATTGGCCACCAATCGCCAACCGTGACCCGGCGCTGATGCGCGAGAGGTCCGGCAGACCTTCGATCAGGAGATTGGCGCCCAGCCATTCCGGCTTCTCTTCGGGCAGGACGAGACCAGTCGCAATCTTTGCCAGCTCTTCGGCCGAAACCGCTGTCAATTGCCGATCATTGTGAATGTCAAACCCGCGCGGCAGCCAGGGTTCGCGCGGCCCTGCACGTCGCCGCAGGCCCACATGCCTGTCGGCGGCGATACCATCGGCATGCAGGTCAAGCGCCTGAACCGGCGATGTCACGAAACCGGGCTGTAACGCCGCAGGCGCACAGGTGCTGAAGACGCCAGAAATCGAACCGGTCGGACGGGCCATGCCGTCGTTCTAGTTGGTCTGGACCGGAGCGCAAGCCCTGCGCCGGAGTGGCAGCTCAGAGAATCTTGAGATCAGCCGCTGCCGTCTTGCCGCGCTCGGTGCGCAGCTCGAAAGCGACCTTCTGCCCTTCATCGAGCGTCATCAGGCCAGCTTCTTTCACGGCGGTCACGTGCACAAAAACATCCTTGCCACCATCAGCGGGCTGGATGAAACCAAAGCCCTTTTCGGTATTGAACCACTTCACAGTCCCGGTCGCCATCGTCGCATCCTTCAGCACACAAAAAACGTCAATCCCACATTTCGCATGTGAATTGACCTTTCGTAACATCGTGAACTGGAATCATGGTCTTGTCGAGGCAAAACCTGCGGGACACTGCCTAAGGCGCAGTCACAGTGAAGGAACCCTTGAGCAGATCGCGGGAAGATGTGCCAACCATGACCTCAAACCCGCCGGGCTCAACCACATATCGGCCACTCGCATCATGGAACCCAAGTTCCGCGACCGGAACTTCGAGCAGCACGCGCCGCGTCTCGCCGGGCTCAAGCTTTACCTTGGCAAAAGCCTTGAGCTGCCGGACGGGGCGCGAGACCTTCGCCACCGGCTGGCGAACATACAGCTGCAGCACTTCCTGACCCGCCCGCGTGCCAAGGTTTGAAATCTGGACAGAGACGCGCAGCGTGCCTTGAATCGGGATGCGAGCTTGCTCAACCTTCACATCAGCATGGTTGAACTTGGTGAAACTGAGTCCGAAACCAAAGGGATAGAGTGGCTCGTTCGCCTCATCGATGAAGATGGATTCATAGCGCTGGCGCACCTTTTCCGGTCGTCCGGTCGGCAGGTGGTCATAATAGACCGGAATCTGTCCGACCGCGCGCGGGAAGCTCATCGGCACCTTGGCCGAAGGATTGACCGCGCCTGTCAGCACCTCCGCGATGGCCGTTCGGCCCTCGCTGCCGGAGTGGAAGGTCTGCACCAGTGCCGCCACGCGGTCCTTGATATGGGTCAGCACCAGCGGTCGCCCTGTTGCCAGAACAAGCACGACAGGCCGGCCGGTGGCGATCAGTGCATCGAGCAGTTCCTCCTGCACGCCGGGCAGATTGAGCCTTGTGCGCGAGGCGGCCTCACCCATGAACTCGCAATCCTCACCCAGCACCGCAACGATCACATCGGCAGCTGAGGCTGCGCGCACAGCCTCGCTCTTGTCGCCCATTTCCTTGCCGCAATAGCTGGTGACTCCGGGCGCATAGCTGACCGAAAGCCCGGCCCCGCCCAGCCGCTTCAACGCCTCGTCCAGCCCCTCGATCGGCTTGCGGGTGACGCCGGCCGGGTCTGTCCAGGCGCGCTCCAGATCGGGTCGAGCCAGCGCA
>JAYWHQ010000423.1:0-2699 GCA_043777655.1 Allobosea sp.
GCTTGGCGATCCAGCCCGCCAGAATGTCGCCGAAATTGCCCGTTGGCACCGCGAAGGAAACCGGCCGGTGCGGGCCACCGAGCGAGGCAGCCGCCGTGAAGTAATAGACGATCTGCGCCGCAATCCGCGCCCAGTTGATCGAGTTGACGCCCGACAGGCGCAGCTCGTCGCGGAAGGCATGATGGTTGAACATCGCCTTCACGAGATTCTGGCAGTCGTCGAACGTGCCATCGATGGCGAGCGCGTGGACATTGGGCGCATTCACCGTTGTCATCTGGCGGCGCTGCACATCCGACACCCGGCCATGCGGATAGAGGATGAACATGTCGACGCGCGACAGGCCCTTGAACGCATCAATCGCCGCGCCGCCCGTGTCGCCCGAGGTGGCACCCACGATGGTGGCCCGCTCGCCGCGGAGCGTCAGCACATGGTCCATCAGCCGCCCGAGCAGCTGCATGGCCACATCCTTGAACGCCAGCGTCGGCCCGTGGAACAGCTCAAGCACGAAGAGGTTGTCGCCGATTTGCGTGAGCGGGCAGACTGCCGGGTGCCGGAAGGTGGCATAGGCGGCGTCAATCATGTCCGAAAGCGGCTTGGCCTCGATGTCGCCCGCGGTCACCGCGCCGAGAACGCTGCGCGCCACATCCGCATAGGGCTTGCCGGCAAAGCCCGCGATGGTCTCGTGCGACAGCTTCGCATAGCTCGCGGGCACATAAAGCCCGCCATCACGGGCAAGACCCGCCAGAAGCGCATCGGAGAAGGAAAGCGCCGGCGCCTCCCCGCGGGTAGATATGTGCAGCATGCCGTCTCACGACCTGAAAGTTCAAAGCTCATCCCCGCGCGACGGTTACGCCCTTGGCGTGCCGGTGACAAGTTTTTGCAGTCAACTGCGGCTTTCGTGCCGGGCGCCCCAGGCAAACGCGGCAAAGACACCCAGCAGCGTCAGCGCCAGACCAAACCATGTCAGCGCATATTGCAGGTGGTTGTCTGGAATGCGGCCGATCAGCTCGCGGACGTTCAAACCGGCAGGCGGTGTCAGGCCATCGCCTGTCTGTGCTGCTTCGAAATAGAAGGGCGCGGGCGCAATCCCGACCGCTGCTGCAATCGCTGCCGGGTCGCGCGTGAAGAAATCGCGCTTGGCGGGAATGTCCGCCGGGGTGAAGCTGTTGCGGCCCTCGGGCGCGCGCAGATAGCCGGTGATCTCGGCACGCCCGCTGGCAGGCGCAATGGCAGCCACACGCGATTCGGGCACAAAACCACGGTTCACCAGCACCAAGCCACCATCATCCAGCCTGAAACCTTGGAATATCCAGCGGCCAAAGCCCGAAAGCTGGCGCGTGCCGGGCGCGCCCGCCGCAATCGTGGTGCGGACGGTGGCGGACGCGCCATCGATGTAGGTGCCGCTGGCCCTCACATGCTGCAGGTCTAGCTGTCGCGGGTCCAGCGTGGACCATGTGGATGCTGCCGGCATGTCGGCTGGTGCCGAAAGCGCCTGCGCCTGCAGGCGTTCGATGAAAATGCGCTTCTCGTCCATGCGCTGCAGCTGCCAGAAACCCAGCACGCAAAGCACGGCAGTGCCGACAACCGTGAGGAGGGTCGGCCAGAACAGGCCAGGCCGAGGCAAGGTGCTGACTTCGGTCATTTCTTCAAACGCCCCTCTTCGGCCCCGTTGGCAAATTGCAGCGCAATCGCGATGCCCTTCATCGGACGCAGCAGGGCGAGGCAGGTGATTGTCGCCAAGGGCAGCCAGAGCGAAAGATGCACCCAGATTGGCGGCTCATAGGCGATCTCGACCGCCAGTGCCGAGCCCAGCACACCGAAGCCTGCGATCAGCATGATGAAGACGGCCGGCCCGTCCGCCGAATCGGCGAAGCCAAAGTCGAGCCCGCAGGTTATGCATTTGGGCCGCACCTTGAGATAGCCGTCAAACAGCTTGCCCTCGCCGCAACGCGGGCAGCGCCCGGCAATGCCGGTGGCGAAGGGCGCTGGAGGTGTCCCATGATGGTCACTCATCGTGTGGTCCCCCAATGTCGGGCCGCGTCATGCGCCCCAAGGAAAAGAAAAAGGGGCAGCCGTGCAGGCCGCCCCCCGGGATTGTCCGAACCGCAGGGCGGATCAATGCGGAGCGATGTTGGTGCCGGCGCCCCAGACATAGATGGCCGCAAACAGGAACAGCCAGACCACGTCCACGAAGTGCCAGTACCAGGCGGCGAACTCGAACCCGAGATGCTGCTTGGGCGTGAAGTGGTTCTGGTAGGCGCGCCACAGGCAGATTGCGAGGAAGATCGTGCCGATCAGCACATGCGCGCCGTGAAACCCGGTCGCCATGTAGAAGGTGGCACCATAGATGTTGCCGGAAAAGCCGAAGGCGGCGTGCGAATATTCGTAGATCTGGCACAGCGTGAACAGCGCACCGAGGACCACGGTCAGCCAAAGGCCCTTCTTGAGGCCCTCGCGGTCACCCTCGATCAGCGCATGGTGCGCCCAGGTCACCGTCGTGCCGGATGTCAGCAGTATGAGCGTGTTGAGCAGCGGCAGGTGCCAGGGATCGAAGGTCTGGATGCCCTTGGGCGGCCATTGCCCGCCAAGAAGCTCGGCGCGGGTGTACTGGATGGCCTCGCCCGCATAGAGCGCAGCGTCGAAATAGGCCCAGAACCAGGCAACGAAGAACATCACTTCGGAAGCAATGAACATCATCA
>JAYWHQ010000424.1:0-2696 GCA_043777655.1 Allobosea sp.
CCAGCAAGTCGATCCGGCCCTTGCCGAGAATTTCGGCGGCGCGCGGGTTGGCCATTGTGACCTTGGCGTCACTGACAAAGCCGTCCGCTTCCCGAACAAAGCGCATCACCATCACGCCGTCGCGTGTCTTTTCGAGAATCGCATTGAGGAGATCGGAGTGCATCTCGCGCGGCTGGCACAACACATTGAGAAGGATATTGCCATCCGCTTGCCTCACGGGGAGAATGAGCCTCTGCCACATATGTACGCCGAACGCGTAGACGGACGGCGTCCGAACAAGAACAGGTTGCAGGTTGGCGGCAACTTTTCCGTAGAGGCTGTGATAATAACGACCGATATCACTCCGGAAATCCGTGATGTAGCGTCCTGCGGCGCTGAAGCCCATCAGACGCTCAATATCCCTGCCATAGACATCATATCGAAAATCACCGCCCTCTGTCGGGACCAGAACCATCAGCCAGTTGGCCACGCCGTCATAGGAAGCCACGTCGAAATCGGCAGCAAGTGGCACGCCGTCAGGTTGCGCACTCGTGACAAAACCTTCCAGCAGCGCGCGCGCCTCCGGCGTCAGGTCCTGACTGGTCAAGTCCGTTTCATACAGCTCGACATGCATGTCGTTCTTGTCCCCAGATGCAGCAACGGCGATTGTGGCATTTTTGTCCGCCCAAACAAACACTTGAGCCATCCGAATTAATGTCAGGTTATCAGATGGTTCGTCTGCCCTTTCGTCATTGCTCGTGAATCCATGCTTGTTTTTGAGCGATTGCTGCGTCAAACCGCTGACAGCACCGGAGAGAAAAATGGCTGGAAAAGACGTTCCCGTTTCGCCACTGGCACCCAAGCGTCAGCCCAAGGTTCATGCTGTTCCCGGTGTGCGCTTTGCGACGGCTGAGGCAGGCATCCGCTACAAGAACCGGCAGGATGTGGTGATGCTGCTGCTGGATGCGGGCACGCAGGTTGCCGGCGTCTTCACGCGTTCGAAATGCCCATCGGCGCCGGTTGACTGGTGCCGGGCCAATCTGGCTCAGGGGTCGGCGCGTGCCGTGGTTGTCAACTCAGGCAATGCCAATGCCTTCACCGGTCTCAAGGGCCGCGAGGCCGTGGCGCTGACGGCCGAGATCGCGGCGAAGGCTGCCGGTTGCAAACCGCATGAGGTGTTCATTGCTTCCACGGGCGTGATCGGAGAGCCGCTGGATGCCACGAAGTTCAAGGGCGTGCTGGAAGGTTGCGCCAGCCGCGCCCAGGATGGCCCATGGACCGATGCCGCGCGCGCGATCATGACGACGGATACCTTCCCCAAAGCACTGTCGCGGAAAGTGAAGATCGACGGGCATGAGGTGGTGCTGACCGGCATCGCCAAGGGCGCGGGCATGATTGCTCCCGACATGGCGACCATGCTGTCCTTCGTCTTCACCGATGCGCCGATTGCTGCCCCCGCCCTTCAGGCAATGTTGAGCCGTGGCGTGAAGGGCTCGTTCAATGCCATCACGGTCGACAGCGACACCTCCACCTCCGACACGCTGATGCTGTTTGCCACTGGTCAGGCCGCAAAGCGCGGCGTGCCTGCCATTGCCGATGCCACGGACAAGCGCCTGTCCAGCTTCCGCCGGGCGCTGAACGCGCTGCTGCTCGATCTGGCGCACCTGGTCTGCAAGGATGGCGAGGGCGCGCGCAAGTTCGTCGAGGTGCGCGTGGCAGGTGCTGTCAGTGCCCGCTCGGCGCGGCGTGTGGCGCTGTCCATCGCCAATTCGCCGCTGGTGAAGACGGCGATTGCGGGCGAGGATGCCAATTGGGGGCGCATCGTGATGGCGGTTGGCAAGGCAGGCGAACCCGCCGAGCGTGACCGGCTCGACATCTCGTTCGGCGACATCATGGTCGCCAGACAAGGGGCACGCGCAGGCTCCTATGACGAGGCGGCCGTTTCCACCTACATGCAGGGCGAGCACATCATCATCACGGCGGCTTTGGGCATGGGGCGCGGCAAGGCCACGATCTGGACCTGCGATCTCACCAAGGCCTATGTCGAGATCAATGGCGACTATCGTTCGTGAGTGAGCGCTCTGCGCCTGCCGGTGTCGCGCCACATTCCAACGCGTCGCCTCTTTTTGTCGCGTCGCATCTGGGCCTTGTGGCGCTGACATGGGGCTCGAGCTTTCTGCTCATCAAGCTGACACAGGGGCAGGTTGATCCGGTTGTGCTGGCTTCCGTGCGGGCTGTTCTTGCAGCGCTGGCACTCGGCATCGTCGTGATGCTGTTACGGCAAAGTGTTTTGCCAGCCCGCCACGAAATCAAGGACTGGCTGGTGCTTGGGACGGTCAATGGCTGGGTGCCGAACATTCTGGTGGCCTATGCGCTGGCGCGGATGGATTCGGGCCCTGCCGCGTTGATCCAAGCCTCCGGCCCGCTGATGACGGCCGTTCTTGCGCACCAGTTCCTGGCCAATGAAAGGCTCACGCGCGCCCGTGTTTTTGGCATTCTCATCGGCCTGTGTGGCGTGCTGCTGCTGATCGGCCCGCGCATGCTGGAAGGTGGGGCAACCTTGGCGGGTGTTCTCGCCATGCTCCTGCTGACACTGCTTTATGCCATCGGCAATGTCTATGCGCGCACCATCAGGACCGCACAGCCCTTGCGGCTGGCGCTTGGCCAGCAATCGGTCTCGGCGGTGGCGGCCACGCTTGTGGCGCTTGTCCTGTCGG
>JAYWHQ010000425.1:0-2695 GCA_043777655.1 Allobosea sp.
AACACGCGCGACATCCGCCGCTTTGTCGGCGGGCTCTGCCAGACAGGCGAAAACCTGCGTGACGGGTCAATCTCCCCGCTCCATGCAGGCCTCACTGGACTCCCACCTGCGCTCTTCACGGTCGGCACGCGCGATCCACTGCTGGATGATTCACTGTTCATGAGCGCGCGCTGGCAAGCGGCAGGAAACAGGGCCGAACTCGCCGTCTATGCAGGCGGCATGCACGTGTTCACGCGGTTTGAAACGGAGATGGCGGAAGCAGCGCTGGCTCGGATCGACAGCTTCCTCAACCGGCAGCTTTTCGACGCCGCCTGATCGAGCCATGTCGGTCTGGATTGGTGTCAGGCCGTGGCGCCAGCGCCGGTGGTTGCCCAGGCCGAGCCCGCAATGCGCGATGCGGCGATCACGGCCTGTGTCCGGCTGTCGACATTCAGCTTCGTCAGGATGGCGGAGACATGCGCCTTCACGGTCGCTTCCGAGACGCCAAGCTCATAGGCGATCTGCTTGTTGAGCAAGCCGCTGGACAGCATCATCAGGACACGCACCTGCTGGGGTGTGAGCGTCGAAAGGCGGCGCACCATGTCTGTCGTTTCACTGTCTTCGGCCGCTGACATGTCCACGCCCGGCGGTGTCCAGACCTGCCCTGCCAGCACCGTCTCGACAGCTTCTCCCATGGTCTCGACATCGGATGTCTTTGGCAGGAAGCCCGAGGCCCCGAAGGCCACGCAGCGACGGATCACGGCAGGATCATCATTGGCAGACACGACAATCACCGGAATGCCCGGATGATCCGCCCGCAGGAACAGCAGACCCGAGAACCCCTGAACACCCGGCATGGTGAGGTCGAGCATCACCAGATCCGTGTCCTTGGCCAGAGCCAGCTGCGCGCCCAGCTCTTCCAGCGAGCCAACCTCGGAGACTTCCGCATTCGCGAGCTTGCGGAGCACGGCCTGCCGAAGCGCGCCGCGAAACAGCGGGTGATCGTCAGCGATGATGATGCGGGTGGCAGCTGTCATGTGCGCTCCAGATCGTGTGTCTAGAAGAACTATGGCTGAAAGCGGGCTGACGCAACTGCCGTTTCAAAACCTCGCGCGCCAGTCCAATCCGCGATCAAGATCGAACGCAACATATCTGTTATTTGCTATAATGCACAGGCACGAAATGTAATTGTCCTTAAGTTTACATGGTTCAAGCTTTCACATTGAATTAACTTTTTGACTGTCGCGAGAGACTTGTCCGCAAGAGGCAAAATGTCGCTGACTTATGAGCAGTGCTCGGTCGGGGCTGCTTCGCACGAGAGAGGAAATTTCCATGTCCACGGATCAAAGTGGGACACACTGGGCCAGAACCAGCCGCCTCATGATCATCATGATGACGCTTTGGGTCTTCTTTGGCTTCATTGTCCATATGTTCGTCACGCCGTTGAACGGCATCACAATTCTCGGGTTCCCGGTTGGCTTTTACATGGCCGCGCAGGGTTCGCTCGTCGTTTTCGTCGCAATGTTGTTCTGGTTCGCAAATGCGCAGGACACCATTGATCGCGAATGCGGCGTGGCGGAAGACGAGTGAGGAGCGCGCCATGTCAGGTCAATCAACAGCCAAGAGCGGCGACTTTCTTTCCAACCTGGGTCGCATCTACACGATCTACACAGGCGGCTTCGTTGCCTTCATCATTCTGATCGCCCTGCTCGAGCAGGTCGGCGTGCCGAACAAGATCCTCGGCTACATGTTCATGGGCTTCACGATCCTCGTGTACGCCTTCATCGGCATCGTTTCGCGCACCGCAGACGTGGGTGAGTATTACGTTGCCGGTCGTTCCGTTCCTGCCTTCTACAATGGCATGGCGACGGGCGCTGACTGGATGTCGGCCGCTTCCTTCATCGGCATGGCAGGTTCGCTCTATCTGCTGGGTTATGACGGCTTGGCCTTCGTGCTCGGCTGGACCGGGGGCTACGTGCTGGTTGCGGTGCTGATTGCCCCGTTCCTGCGCAAGTTTGGCGCCTATACGGTGCCGGACTTCCTGTCCGCCCGCTATGGCGGCAACATGGCGCGCCTTTGCGGCGTCGTCGTTCTGCTGGCTTGCTCTTTCACCTATGTGGTGGCGCAGATCTTCGGCACGGGCCTCATCGCCCAGCGCTTCCTCGACATGCCTTTCGAATGGGCTTGCGCTGTCGGTCTTGCCGGCATCCTGGTCTGCTCGATGCTCGGTGGCATGAAAGCCGTGACGTGGACGCAGGTTGCACAGTACATCGTGCTGATCGTCGCCTACCTGATCCCGGTCATCATCATGTCGGCCAAGAAGTTCGGCCTGCCAATCCCCCAGCTCACCTATGGCCAGGCGATCCAGCAGATCTCCGATCTCGAGCAGAGCTTCATGAAGAACGGCCTTGCGCCTGCAACCATGAAGCAGCACGTCGCTCCGTTCACCAGCTACTCGCCAGCCAACTATTTCTGGCTGATCTTCTGCCTGATGGTCGGCACAGCCTCGCTGCCGCACGTCCTGATGCGCTACTTCACCACGCCATCCGTGCGTGATGCGCGCAAGTCGGTGGCCTGGTCACTGCTCTTCATCTTCATCCTCTACTTCACGGCGCCGGCCTATGCCGCCTTCTCGAAGCTCGAGGTCTATTCCACCTTGATCGGCAAGCCGCTCGCGGAAATGCCGATGTGGGTCTACAACTGGGGCAAGCTTGGC
>JAYWHQ010000426.1:0-9159 GCA_043777655.1 Allobosea sp.
CGGCGATCTACAACAAGATCAGCCTCGACTTTTTCCGCCTGCACTGCCAGTTCATCAGCGGCAATGACCGGCGGGCGGGCTATGATTATTTCATGATGATCTGCGGGCCATTTCCGCTGCCAACACTGGCGCACGACATTGATGGCGCCTTGCACCGCATGGACATTGAGGGACGCATCATCGTGCCCGCACAGGAGACTGCATGACAATCCTTTTCGCCAAGATCGCCTGGCTGGTTCTGGCCGGGGGCTGGTATGGCCTGCGCATCCCGCACGAGCGGCGCTCGCGCAAGACGCAAATCGCCCGCAACGAGATGGGCTGGCCCGAAAAGCGACGGCTGGCGATTTCGCTGACCGGGCTTGGCATCATTCCATTCATCTATGTCGCAACGGGCTTTCCTAAGTTCGCCAACTACCCGTTCCAGCCGCTGCTTTGCGGGCTCGGCATCGCCATGGTCGCCATTGCGCTCACGCTGTTCCACCTCACGCACAAGGCACTTGGCCGCAACTGGTCGGTGACCTTGCAACTGCGCGAGAAGCACGAGCTGGTCACCCACGGCGTCTACAAGTATGTGCGCCACCCGATGTACACCGCCTTCTGGGCCTGGGCGCTGGCGCAGGCGCTGCTTCTGCCAAACTGGGTCGCAGGGTTCTCCGGCATCATCGGCTTCGGCACGCTCTATCTGCTGCGCGTCGGGCCGGAGGAAAAGCTGATGCTGGACGAGTTCGGGGAAGAGTATCGCAGCTATATGGACCGCACCGGCCGCCTGCTGCCGAAGTTCAGGAGCTAGGAGCTTCCCGCAAAACAAGGCGCAATTCGTCATTGCGAGCGTGAGCCGAAGCAATCCAGCTCTTTATGACGTTCAAGAAGGCTGAACGGAGCGCTTTCTCGCAGCACCTGGATTGCTTCGTCGCTACGCTCCTCGCAATGACGGCGGGTGCTTCCAACAGATTGCTAGCGCCCCAGCGCCGCCCGGATCAGCGCCTTGCCGTCAGCGCTGGCCCATTCGGCCGGGCCATGCAGCAGGGCGATCTCGCAGCCCTGACCGTCGATCAGCAGCGTTGTCGGCATGCCGACCGCCTTGCCAGCGGTCTTCAGCGCCTGGAACACAGCCGCCTGCGGATCACCATAATAGGCCAGGCGCGAGATGTTGTTGTCCTTCAGCCACTCGCGCGGTTTGTCGAGATTGCGCGTGTCGATGTTGATCGCCACCACTTCGAAATCATGCCCGCCCAGTTCGGCCTGAAGCGTGTCCAGCGCCGGCATTTCCTTGCGGCAGGGCGCACACCATGTCGCCCAGAGGTTGAGCAGCACGGTGCGGCCCCTGAAATCAGCCAGCGTGCGCGGCGTGCCATCGCCCGCGCTGAAGGCGAGTTGCGGCATCGGGTTTGGCTGGGTAGCGATCTGCACGGCCGCCATCTCGCCCGTTGCCAGCTGGCGGAAGGCGGCAGCCTTGGCAGCATCAGGCCGCGCGCAGCTGTTGGCTGTTTTCACAGCGGCCGGGCTGAGCAGCATGGGGCCGGCATAGAGCGCGCCCAGACCCGCCATGAGAGCTGCCAGCAGCAGCGAACGGGTGGCCAGCGGCAGGGATTTCAGTTTTTCGAGCAAGGTCAGCATGCCTTCCAGATGGCGCGATCTGCGGGCAAGCTCAAGCCGGAAATGATCCGCTGGCCTTCACCATCGCGTGCACTTGCGGGAAGGATCACAGAAATTCATCGGATTTGTCGCCCTGCCCCTCCCTAAAGCGCAGCGCTTGCACTAGACAGCGCCTCAGGACAGCACGTCGTGGCTTTTGGGAGTGTGCGCAGGTGAGCAACCGGATGTGGGGCGGGCGATTTGCCACAGGCCCCGATGCGATCATGGAAGAGATCAACGCCTCGATCGATTTCGACAAGCGGCTCTGGCAGCAGGACATTCGCGGCTCGCTCGCCCATGCCGCGATGCTGGAGGCAACCGGCATCCTGGAAGGCGCCGATGTTGCTGCGATCAGCAAGGGGCTGAGGCAGGTCGAGAGCGAGATCGAGGCCGGCACCTTCACCTTCCAGCGGTCGCTGGAAGACATCCACATGAACATCGAGAGCCGCCTGAAGGACATTATTGGCCCGACAGCGGGACGCCTCCACACAGCCCGCTCGCGCAACGATCAGGTCGCGACCGACATGCGGCTCTGGGTGCGCGATACGCTCGATGCGCTGGATGCGCAGGTGGCGGACCTGCAGCTGGCGCTGGCAGAAAAGGCCCGCGAATTCGCAGGCGCCGTCATGCCCGGCTTCACGCATCTGCAATCGGCGCAGCCGGTCACGTTCGGCCATCACCTGCTCGCCTATGTCGAAATGCTGGGCCGTGACCGGGGCCGCATCCGCGATTGCCGCGCCCGCATGAACGAGTGCCCGCTGGGGGCCGCTGCCCTTGCAGGCACCTCCTTCCCCATCGACCGGCACATGACGGCGAAAGCGCTTGGTTTCGACCGGCCAACTGCCAACTCGCTGGATTCGGTCTCGGATCGCGATTTTGCGCTGGAAACGATGGCGGCAGCCTCGATCTGCGCGATGCATCTCTCGCGCTTTGCCGAAGAGATCGTGCTGTGGACCACGCCCCAGTTTGGCTTCATCAAGCTGTCGGACAAGTTCACCACCGGCTCTTCGATCATGCCGCAGAAGCGCAATCCGGATGCCGCCGAGTTGGTGCGCGGCAAGGCCGGGCGCATCTTTGGCGCGCTCCAGGCACTGCTGACGATGATGAAGGGCCTGCCGCTGACCTATTCCAAGGACATGCAGGAGGACAAGGAAGGCACGTTCGATGCGCTCCAGTCGCTCTCGCTCTGCCTCGCCGCCAGCGCCGGTATGGTGCACGACATGGTGCCGGACCTGAAGACCATGAAGCGCTCGGCGGGCCTGGGTTACGCCACTGCCACCGACTTGGCCGACTGGCTGGTGCGCGTGCTGAAAATGCCGTTCCGCGATGCCCATCACGTCACAGGCCGTCTTGTGGGGCTGGCATCCGAGCGCAACATCGGGCTGGAGAAGTTGACGCTGGCGCAGATGCAGGCCGTCGAGCCGCGCATCACGGATGAAGTGTTTGGCGTGCTGGGCGTCGAACGTTCGGTGAAGAGCCGTCAGAGCCATGGCGGCACGGCGCCAGCGAATGTGCGCAGGCAAGCTGCGCGCTGGCTGAAGCTGCTGGCAAAAACCAGCGCCTGACCGGCTCGCAACGCAGGCAAAGCTTCGCTATGGTGCCGCTCAACTGAGACAAGGGAATATCTGACAGTGTCGCATCAGAGCTTCAAAATCGGACGCGTTGTCATCCTGGCTGGCTGCATCGCGCTGGCCCTGGCCGCCTGCGGCCGCCGTGGCCCGCTGGAGCCGCCGCCCGGCGCCACCAATGCCGTGCCACTGCCCGAAGATCAGGCGACAGACACATTCAACGCCTCGCCCGTCGCCAAGCCTCCCAAGGCCACACGCGCCATCGCGATCCCCAAGCGCGATTTCATCCTCGACCCGCTGCTCTGATCCGCGCCGGGCAGCACAGGCCACATCTCCATGCACCATTTCAGCTATCGCTCCGGCAGCCTTCATGCCGAGGATGTCGATCTGCGTGACCTTGCGCGCGACGTCGGCACGCCGGTCTATATCTACTCCCGCGCCACGATCACCCGGCATTATCAGCTCTTTGCGGCAGCCATGGCCTCGATCAAGGGCACGAATGGCGCCCATGTGTTCTACGCCATGAAGGCCAACGGCAATCTGGCCGTGCTGAAGCTGCTCGGTTCGCTGGGTGCGGGCATCGACACAGTGTCGGAAGGCGAGGTGCGCAAGGCGCTCGCAGCCGGCATCCCGCCGGAGAAGATCGTGTTTTCCGGGGTCGGCAAGACCGGGCAGGAACTGGCTTTTGCTGTCGAACAGGGCATCTACCAGATCAACATCGAGACCGAGGGCGAGCTTGATCTGCTGAACACGGTGGCGAGCGCGCGCGGTCTGCGGCAGGCAGCCGTGTTGCGCATCAACCCGGATGTCGGGGCTGGCGGCCATGCCAAGATCACGACAGGCTCGCTCGAGAACAAGTTCGGCGTCTCGTTCGAGGAAGCGGCACGGCTTTATGCCCGGGCCTCGAACATGGCGGGCGTGCGCATGCTGGGCATGGCCATGCACATTGGCAGCCAGATCCGCGAGTTGAGCGAGTTGCAGGCCGCCACCCGCCGCATGGTCGAGATCACGCGCTCGCTTCGCGCAGAGGGCCACCGCGTCGAGCGGCTCGATCTGGGCGGTGGCCTCGGCATTCCCTATGACGTGCCGGTCGGGTTCGACCATGGCCCGGACCTGATCCACGCCTATGCGCGCATGATCGAGAACGAGGTCGGCGGGCTTGATGTCGAGCTGGGCTTCGAGCCCGGACGCCTGATTGTCGGCAATGCCGGCATCCTGATGACGGAAGTGCTGCACCTCAATCCACGCCCGGCCAAGACCTTCGCCATCGTCGATGCGGCGATGAACGACCTGATTCGCCCCGCAATGTATGAGGCCTATCACGAGATCTGGCCGGTGGCGGAGCCGCGGGAAGATGCAGCCTTGCAGCTCTATGACGTCGCGGGGCCGATCTGCGAATCCAGCGATGTGTTTGCAACCAACAGGAACCTGGCACCGCTCGCACCGGGCGATCTGATCGCCTTCATGACAGCGGGTGCCTATGGCTCGACCATGTCTTCGAGCTACAACCAGCGTCTTCTGGTGCCCGAAGTCATGGTGGATGGTGACAGATGGGCGATCGTGCGCCCGCGCCAGACGTATGAGGACCTGATCGGTCAGGACCGTCTGCCCGGCTGGCTTGTCTGAGGCCTTCGCCCAACTTCTGCCGCACACGTTCCGGTGAATAGCCCTGCCCTGCGGCGGCAAGGCGCTGGCCATGCGCGCGAACCGTGTTAGCTTGGATTGAACGCGCAAGGGCTGGCAGCCCCCTGTGACAGCGAGGCAACGGCATGACCGGAAACGGCGGAGAGATGCGCAAGCCCGGAGATGACCCTGTCCAGCAGAAGCTGGACCGGCTGATCGGGGGCTCGCGTGCGGCGCTGGCTTGGGAAAAGCTCTGGCCGCTGCTCTGGGCGCCGCTTGGCGTCATGCTCCTCTTTGCTGCTTTCAGCCTTTTCGGTTTGTGGAATGCCCTGCCCTGGCAAGGCCATGTCACTGGCATGGTGCTTTTCGGCGCAGCCCTGATGGCCAGTCTCTGGCCTTTGCTGCGGTGGCGCTGGCCGTCGCGCCACGCCGGTGTGCAGCGGCTTGATGCGACCAGCAGCGTCTTGCACCGCCCGGCCTCGGCGATGGAGGACAACCTTTCAGGCGGTGCTGGCGACCCGGTCACCGCAGCGTTGTGGAAAGCGCATGTCGAGCGTCAGCGCATGGCGGTGGATGCGCTTGCCGTATCACCGCCTGCCCCACGCATGGCGATGCTGGACCGGCGCGCGCTTCGAGCTGTGCCGGTTCTGGCTGCGGTTGCAGGGCTGTTTGTCGCCGGGCCGGACACTGTCCAGCGGCTTGCTTCCGGGTTCGCATGGCACGGGCCGCGCGCCGCCGCACCGCTGCTGCGCATCGATGCCTGGGTGGACCCGCCCTCCTACACGCGCCTGCCGCCGGTGATGCTCGATTTCGCCAACCCGGCCAGCACCGCACTGCGTGTGCCCGAGAAATCGACCATCGTCGTGCGCATCGTTGGCAAAACCGATCTTCAGGTTGTCACTTCGGGCAAGCTGGAGCCGGTGGTTGTGCCGCCTGATGCAGCGAAGGTGCCGGCACAGCCGAAAGCGAGTACCTCGCCCGCGACGCAGACCATCGAAACACGGCTGATGCTGACCGGCGATTCCACACTGAAACTTGGCGGAACCAACGCGCTGCCAACGCAGTTCTCCTTCACCGCCATTCCGGACCGGGCGCCGGAAGCGAGTTTTGTCGAACCGCCACAGGTGCAACCGGGCGGACGTGGCGCGCTGTCTGTCGTCTATCGTGCGCGCGATGATTACGGGCTGGCCAGTGTCGACATCGAGGCTGAACGCGTGGGCGCTGGTGCCAAGGGCCGCTCGCTGGTGGAAGCACCGAAGCAGGCGCTGACAGTGCCGGTGGCGGATGAGGAAACCAAAGGCAATGTCGACTTCTCGACCCACCCCTGGGCCGGAGGCCGCGTCAGACTCGTGCTTGTGGCGCGTGACGAGGCTGGCCAGGAGGGCCGCTCGGAGCCGCGCGAGATCGTGCTGCCGCAACGCAGCTTCACCAATCCCCTCGCCAAGGCGCTTGTCGAGCAACGCCGCCGCCTGAGCATGGATGTGGACCAGCGCAGCCGCGTGCAGCTGGCCATGGACGCGCTGCTGATCGAGCCGACACGATTCTCGAAAGCGCCCGGCACCTATCTTGGCCTGCGCATGATCGGCGACCGGCTGCGCAACGCCCGCAGTGATGAGGCCTTGAAGGATGCCACCGAGTTGATGTGGGCCATGGCCCTGCAGCTGGAAGATGGCGGCTTGTCGGACGCCGAGCGCGACCTGCGCGCCGCCCAGGAGAAGCTGCAGACGGCGCTGGAGAATGGCGCCAGCCAGGAAGAGATCAGGAAGCTGACCGAGGAACTGCGGCGCGCCATGGACAAGTTCTTGCGCGAACTGGCGCAGCGCATGGAGCGCCAGCAGCAGGATGGCAACCGCGACAATGCCCGCCTGCCCGAGAATTTCCGCACGGTGACACCGCAAGAATTGCAGAACCTGCTCAACCGCATCGAGGAACTCTCGAAGCAAGGTGACATGGCCGAAGCCCAGCGACTGATGGAGCAGTTGCGCCAGATGCTGGAGAACCTGCAGACCGCGCGCCCCGGCCAGAACGACCAGCGCCAGCGCGACATGAATCAGGCGCTTGGCGAGCTTGACCAGATGACGCGCGACCAGCAGGCTCTGCGCGACGAGACCTTCAAGCGCGACCAGAACCGCCGCGACCGGGCACAGCAGCGCCGCCGTCAGGGCGAGCAGCAGGCGCGGCCAGGGCAACAGGATCAACGACAGCAGGGCCAACGTCAGCAAGGCCAGCGCCCGCAGCAGGGCCAGCGCGGGCAGCAGCCTCAGCAACCTGGCGAAAACGGCGAGCAGGGTGAGGATGGCCAGGACGGGCAGGACGGCGAGGGTCAGGAAGGGCAAGAAGGCCAGCAGGGTCAAGGTCAGATGGGCCAGGGCGGTCAGGGTCAGGGCCTGTCGCAGCGCCAGCAGGCCCTGCGCGAGCGTCTGGAACAGCTGCAGCGTCGCATGCGCGGCATGGGCCAGCCGGGTGGCGGCCTGGGCGAGGCCGAGGATGCCATGCGCGACGCCGAAGGCCAGCTTGGCCAAGGGCAGGAAGGCCAGGCAACCGACTCACAAGGGCGCGCCCTTGATGCCCTGCGCAAGGGGGCGCAGAATCTTGCGCAGCAGATGCAGGGCCAGCAGGGCGAAGGCGACGGCACAGAACAGGCCACTGGCGAGCCGGACCCGACAGGCCGGGGCCGCCCCTCGGCGCAACAACGCGGGCGCGATGACCCGCTTGGCCGGCCGCAGCGCTCGCGTGACTGGGCTGACGGCCGCGTGAAGGTGCCTGGCGCCGACGAGAGCGCCACCCAGCGTGCGCGCCGCATTCTCGAAGAGCTGCGCCGCCGTTTGGGTGACCCCACGCGTCCGATGGAAGAACTCGACTATCTGGAGCGGCTGCTCAAGCGCAACTGAGCGTGTTGTCGGCCTGAAACACTTTGCCGCAGCGCGGCAGGTGTGTGCAAATGGCATCCAGTGCCGCGCAATGACCGTATCCTAACTGAGCAACAGCCGGGTTGCGCCTGACCGAAAGCTTTCCAATGACCCTTTCCACTGCTGCTGTTCCCATCGCCGTTGGTGCCGTTGCAATCGTTCTCGGATTTGGTTTGGCCAACATGCTCCGCGGCGGTTCGGCCAGCACGTCTCAGAAACTGATGCGCATGCGCGTGTTGCTGCAATTCATCGCGATCATCGTCATCATGGGCGTGATCTGGTGGCGCGGCGCATAAGAGGCGAGGCTGATCGCTGACAACCCGGAATGAGCGGGGACAGGAGCCATCAACACCGCACCGTCATGATGGCCAATGGCTGATTGCATGTCAGGCCGCACGACGCGGCAACCCGCTATTGCCACATTCTCGCCATAACTCTATGGGCATTCGCCGGTTAACATTCCTTAACCAGATGGCACATTTTCACAATGTTGCGTGTGTTTTGCCTGATGGCCACGGTTGTGGTGGCCCTGCCGGTATCGGCCCAGACACGCGTGACACCCGCTGCTTCAAAGCCTGCCGCCGCGGAACCAGCGCCCTTCCCCAGCTGGGATGTTCGCCTGGGTGCTAGCCTGCAGGACAGGACCGGCCCTGAAAAAGGCGTCGTCAATTTCACCGGTGAAATCGTTACACCGAAGCTGTTCACGCTGACGGATCGGATTGCCGGCGCTTTTGTGCCGCGCTTCCACCTCGGCACCAGCCTGAATGCCGAAAGCACGCGCTTTGCCTATGCCGGTGCGACCTGGACGGCTGAACTGACCAAGCAGGTCTTTGTCGAGGCAAGCCTTGGTGCAGCCATCAATGACGGCAAGACGGGCGCGCTGGTCCCGCTGGACCGCGTGGCCATGGGCTGCAATGGCGGCTTGCGTCAGGCGGCCTCCGCCGGGGTGCGCCTGAATGACCGCTGGAGTGTCGTGGCCACGCTTGAGCACATGACCAATGGCGGCGCTTGCGACCGCAGTCGCGGCATGTCGAATTTCGGCGCGCGTCTCGGGTACACGTTCTAAGCCGAATTCTGCTGGAACGCGGTCGCTGGAACGGATCGCGGCAAAATGCTGCCGTGGCGCGCATGTGCGACGCATCCGCCCCTTCCGTTCAGCCCTGACCGCGCTATAAGACGAGCATGGTCATTCTCAATCGCATCTACACCCGCTCCGGCGACAACGGCACCACGGCTTTGGCCACAGGTGAGCGTCGCCCCAAATATGATCTGCGTGTCTCGTCTTACGGCACGGTGGATGAGGCCAACTCGTGCATCGGGCTGGCGCGGCTTCATGCTGCGACCGAAGACCCCCATGTCGACGCCATGCTGGGCCGCATGCAGAATGACATGTTCGATCTGGGTGCGGAGCTCGCCTCGCCCGA
>JAYWHQ010000427.1:0-2691 GCA_043777655.1 Allobosea sp.
GCGCATGAGCGGCTGGTCTATGAGCGGTTGAAGCGTGAGCGCGCGGCAGGCAATGTCACGCGCCAGATTCTGCTGGTGCCCGAAGTGATCGAGCTGGACCCGGTCGATGCCGACCGGCTGATCGCTGCCAGCGCGGAGCTCGCCCAACTTGGACTGGTGCTGGAGCCCTTTGGCGCAGGCGCCGTGCTGCTGCGCGAGGCGCCATCGGCCATCGCGCAGGGCAATGTCGGCACTGTGGTGCGCGATGTGGCCGAGGCACTTGCCGAACATGACAGCCTGCTGACGCTTGAACGCCGCCTTGACCATGTGCTGGCCACCATGGCCTGTCACAACTCCGTGCGCGCCGGACGACGCCTGCGCCCGGAGGAGATGGATGCGTTGCTGCGGGAAATGGAGCGCACACCCAATTCAGGCCAATGCAACCACGGTCGCCCGACCTATGTGGAGCTGAAGCTCGCCGACATCGAGCGGCTGTTCGGGCGGAAATAGAACGGCTGGCGACGCCTCCGACTTTGTATCTGGCAATGTGGTGGAAGTCGTTGCACGAAGCCGGGCGCGGCGGCTTTCTGAGAGAAATCTGGGGTTATTATTCGAATATTATTGCTTGATTTTTTGAATTGATCGCATAAAATTATTCAACCGTCACAGCCGGACCTGCCATGGACATCGAACTCGACCAGCGCGACCGCACCATCCTGCGCACCTTGCAGGCGGATGGCCGCATGACCAATTCGGACCTGGCCGAGCTGGTGCATCTGTCGCCTTCCGCCTGCCTGCGCCGCGTGCGCCAGCTGGAGGAAAGCGGGTTGATCCGTGGCTATGTCATGCTGCTGGATGAGAAGATTGCGGGCTTTCCCGGCACGGCCTTCGTGTCTGTCACGCTGGACCAGCAGGGCCGCAGCGCGCTCGAAGGGTTTGAGCAATCGGTGCAGCGCTATCCGGAAATTCTGGAATGCCATCTGCTGGCGGGCGCACATGACTATCTGCTGCGCATCGTCTATCGCGACAGCGCTGATTTCGAGCGCATCCACACCGACATCATCACGCAACTGCCGGGCGTGACACGCGTTCAATCGACGCTGACATTGCGCACGATCAAGCGCAGCGCCTCTCTCCCGGTTTGAGCCCCACCACCGATGCCGATTGCATGGCTGTTCGGAGCCTGTGATAACCTTTTTTTCTCACAAGGGAATCACTGCCGTGTCTGATGCCAAGCTTGCCTCTGCCGTTGCCGCCCTGCCCTTCGAGGCTGCGTTGCAGGAGCTTGAGAGCATCGTGACGCGGCTGGAGCGCGGCGATGTCTCGCTGGAGGATTCGATCAAGATCTATGAGCGTGGCGAGGCGCTGAAGGGCCGTTGTGACGCGCTGTTGCGCGAGGCCGAGGCGCGCATCGAGAAGATCACGCTGGGCACGGATGGCAAGCCGACTGGCGTGGCCCCGCTGGATGTGGATGGCTGAGAGCCAAGGGCTCAAGCAATCGCCGCGCGCTCCGGCATGGTCCTGAGGGCTGGCATCTGCGAGGCGAGGATTGCTGCCGTCGACAGCGCAAACAGCAGGACTGGCAGCCAGATCGCGAATTCCAACCCGAATTGGCCTGCGACAAGCCCCGCCCCGAGCGCGCCAAGGGGACGCATGCCGTAGATCGCCGTGGTGATGGTGGCGCTGACGCGGCCGAGCAACTCCGGCGGGGTCACGGCCTGACGCAAGCTCGTCTGCACGATGAACCAGAGAATCGGCCCGAAGCCGAACAGGAACGAGGCCAGCGCGATGGCAATCCAGCCTGTCGAGGCCGGGGCGAGCGCAAGGCACAAGGCCGCCAGCAGCGATGAGGCCGGGCCGAACACCAGCAGCCAGCCGATGCGCAGGCGCGCGATGATGGCGGGTCCGAACGAGGCGCCTGTCAGCAAACCCGCGCCATAGGCCGAGAGGGCCGTGCCGATCTGCTCCGGGCCGAGGGCGAAGATTTTCTGCGCGTAGGGCGCGAGGATTGCCATCAGGCCGAAGAATGCCAGGTTCCAGAAGATCGCACAGAGCGCGATGGGCCGCAGCCAGGGGTGGCTGACGACAAAACGACCCCCTGTTGCGATGGCTGACAGCATCGACTGGCGTGGTGCGGTTGATGCTTCGATCCGGGGCAACTGGCGCGCAGCCAGCACGATGACAAGCCCGGAGAAAGCCGCCAGCAGCAGCGCGCTCGAGGCGGCACCCTTGCCAACCAGCCACCCGGCGATGATGGGGGCTGCCAGCGTGACCATGGCGCGACCGAGTTCGAGCCTGCCATTGGCTGTTGCCAGCTCGGCCGTTGCAACAATGCGCGGCACGATGACAAAAAGCGAAAGTGCCACCAGAACAGTGCCTGTGGCGGCAAGAAACGTGGCCAGCCCAAGCAGCAGGGCCGGGGCCTTGCCCAGCACGAGGCCAGCACCCGCCAGCGACCCCAGCAGGATGCACAGCCCTCCGGCACTGATCATTTGCCTTGGTGACAGTCGGTCAGCGAGCACGCCTGCAGGCAGGGAAACGAGCAACCAAGCCGCAGACTGCGCTGCAACGAGAAGGCCGATCATCGGCGGCGTCAGCCCGGCAACGGAAGCTGCAAGCGTCACTGTGTCCAGTGTCAGGCGGTCAGCCAGATGGGCGGCCGTGGCGCATGCAAGAAGGAGGATGAAGGCAATCTGGGACATGGTGGCTCCT
>JAYWHQ010000428.1:0-2686 GCA_043777655.1 Allobosea sp.
TAGCAACGAGACTCTTTAGTGTGGTGTCGGTAGGGCCAAAATTCGTAGCGAAAGCACCCAGAAATGGCTCTGATCTGCCGCTTTCACTTATAATATACATAACTGAAAATCCGACTTTTAGTATTGGTTTCGGATGAATCCACTTTGACCAAACTCCCCATCCAAGACTGAATATAGAAATTGTTGTCGAAAACAAAGAAACTACTAAAGCCCAGTCAGCCGTATTCATTCAGAACCTCCATACAACATGAAAAATCCAATTTGAATCAAATCGTGAGCTAAAGACTTTGCACTCAGGCTAGTGCACTCCGTCAAACGTATGGTGCGGACGGCGGGGGTCGAACCCGCACACCTTTCGGCGCAAGATTTTAAGTCTCGTGCGTCTACCAGTTTCGCCACGTCCGCATTGGCTTCACGGGTAACGGGACTGGCGCTGCGGTGCAAGCCAAGTCCCTGCGGTGCATGCCAAGTCCCCGCGGTGCATGCCAAGTGACAGAGGCGAGCGCGTCACCTTCGCCGCGAAGGCCGGTACCATTCCACGCCATCGCGGTCGACATAAAGGCCGGGCGCGGCGGTCTGGCCGAGTTCCTTGCGCTCCATCGGCACGCGCACGGTGTCGTCACGGTCGCCCCGGCGGGCGAAGGGGCCGCTGGTGCCCTGCCCTGTGAACTGCTGGCCGCCATCATTGCGCCGGGAGGTCGCGCGCGGGTCCTGTGTCACTGAGCGGCGATTGGCGACGCGGTTGTCGAGGGCCTCCACCTGCCGCGCCGCAAAGCTGAGCTTGCCGCCCCCCTCCACCACGGGCGTCGCTGTCGCTGTGGCGCCTGAGCCGTTGACGCGGATGCCGCCAAAGCGCGGCACATAGGTTGCCCCGCCGCGCGCCAGCGCTTCAAAGCCTGCGCCCGAGAGCTGCACGCCACAGCGCTTGTGAACGCGCTCGCAAGAGGCGCGGCTGGCATAACGCGGCGTCTTCTCTTCAAACTCGGCGCGGGCATTGCGGTAAGCATTCTCGCATTGAACATCGCTGAGGCGGCCCGCCTCGACGCATTCATCGCGCCGCGCATAGGTCTGGCTGGCGCCAGCTTGCGGCTTGGCAGCCTGTGCATGCGCGTCAGCCGCCGCCAGCGAGAGCGGCAGGCAAAGGAACGCGGCGTGGAGGAAAGATCGAAACATTTTGGCTCTCGAATCTGGCAGCGGATTGCCGCAAGAATGCGGCATCAGGCACCCCTCACGCAAACGCAACCTGCAAGCATGCGCCTCAAACGCCCACACCCGTCATTGCGAGCGCAAGCGAAGCAATCCAGCGCTCTCTCACACATGCAAACGAATTGTGCCCGCTGGATTGCCGCGGCGGCTCCGCCGCCTCGCAATGACGGGCGAGCACTCGCGGCCAGCTTGCCTCACAGCAGCGAGCGCATTGTCTGGGCCAGCTCCCGCGTGGCGACATAGTCGATCTTGCCAGAACCCAGGACCGGAATGACCGCCGTGACCAGAATGGCGCGCGGCACCCACAGCTCGGGGAAGCCTTGCGTCTTGGCCTCAACCTGCAACGCCTTGCGGTCGCCATCCGGCTTCTCGGTGACAAGCACGAGCTGCTCGCCCTTTTTCGGGTCGGGGATCGAGACCACGACATGGTTGTGCCCCGGCCAGAGGCCCGCCACCATCGTCTCGACAGCGGCCAGCGAGACCATCTCGCCACCCAGCTTGGCGAAGCGCTTGGCACGGCCCTTGATGGCGACAAAGCCATCATCCAACGTCACGATGTCGCCCGTGTCGTGCCAGCCACCTTCCGGCGGCACGACCTCTCCCGGCCGGTCAGCCAACAGATAGCCCGCCATGATGTTGGGCCCGCGCACAACGAGCTTGCCGCCCTCGGTGATGCCCTCGACAGGGTCGAGCCGGTATTCGATGCCAGGCAAGAGCTTGCCCACGCTGCCGGCGCGCATGTTGGCTGGCGTGTTGCAGGCCAGCACGGGCGCGCATTCGGTGCAGCCATAACCTTCGAGGATCGTGGTGCCATAAGGCGCCCACATCTTCAGTGTGTCGTCCTTCACGCGCTCGGCGCCTGCCACGACATAGCGCACGGTGGTCAGGTCGCCCGCATCAGCGGCGCGCGCATAGCCTTGCAGGAAGGTGTCAGTCGCAAACAGCACGGTGCATTTCGTGTCACCGATCAGCTTGGGCACCTGCTTGTAATGCAGCGGGCTGGGATAAAGCACCACCTTCAGGCCATTGAGAAGCGGCATCAGGATGCCTGCCGTGAGCCCGAAGGAGTGGAAGGCTGGCAGCGGATTCATGACGATGTCGGAGGGTGAGAGCAGCTCGCGGCCATGCGCATAGATCTGGTTGGCATTGGAAACGAGGTTGGTGTGCGTCAGCACCACGCCCTTGGGCGAGCCCTCGGTGCCGGACGTGAACAGCACGACTGCGGGATCATCCGGCTTGACGCCAAAGCCCGCATGGACCGAGCCCGCGCGCAGGCTGTCGAGCACGCCCCTCACCTTGTCGAGGCTGGTGAGTGTCTTGCGGACATCCTCGAGATAGATGATCTGGCGCCCCTGCCCGATCACGCTGACGACATCATCGAGCTTGGCCTGATCGATGAAGCGGCGCGCGGTAACGATCTTGGTCAGCCCCGCAACATTGCAGGCCGCCAGCAGGTTCTTGGGGCCAGCGGTGAAGTTCA
>JAYWHQ010000429.1:0-2686 GCA_043777655.1 Allobosea sp.
CTGAACTCCACAATCGGCTCTCGGCTCCGTTGTACCCGATTGCTTTCATGCTTGTGGCTTTTGCGGCACTCGGTGAGGCGCGGACCACCCGGCAAGGGCGCGGCGTGGCCATCCAGTCCGCCATCATGACGGTGGCGGCGCTCCGCATCGGAGCCTATGCGGCATGGACGGCCAGCGTGTCATCGGCCTTTGCGGCAGTGTTGCTTTACCTTTTGCCTTTGGTCAGCATTGCCTTTTCCATCCTGGTGATCGTGTCTGGCCATGCCATGCGCCAGCGGGTCAATGCGCTTCTCGCCAGGCCAGTCCAATGGCTCATCTCGTGCATCCCGCAGTTGAGGCGCGCCTGATGCTGGTTTCAACGCTTGGCCGCTATCTGGGCTTCACCGTGTTCAAGGCCATGCTGAGCGTGTTCGGCACCTTCTTCTTTCTGATCCTCACGCTGGATTTCGTCGAGCTGATGCGCCGCGCTGGCGATTCGCCCACGGCAACCACCGGCCTGATCGTGCAACTGGCCTTCTACCGGGTGCCGGCCGTGGCGGAGCAGATTTTCCCGTTTGCTGTGCTTTTCGGCGGCATGTTCGCGCTTTTGAATCTCAGCCGGAAACTTGAACTGGTGATCGCGCGCTCCGTCGGCGTCTCGGCCTGGCAGTTCCTGAGACCGGCCGTTTTTGCAGCAGGTATGATCGGGTTGTTTTCCGTCGGGATCTACAACCCGCTATCGGCCGAGCTGAAGCAGCGGGCGTCAGCACTGGAAGCATCCCTGTTTGCCCGCAGCGGCAAGGTCGCGTCCGGCAAGGAGGTCTGGATCCGCCAGCGAGGCACCGATGGTCAATCGATCATGCGGGCTGCCGCAGCACTAGACAATGGTCAGAGGCTGTCACAGGTCGCGTTTTTCACATTCGATCTGGCCGGCGCGTTCCGCGAGCGGGCCGAGGCGCGCGAGGCCATCCTGCAGGACGGCTATTGGGAACTGCGCGATGCACGGATTTTTTCTGCCCTCGAAGAGCCACAGAGCTACGCGACCTACCTGCTGGCCACGAATCTGGAGGTGGAACAGGTGCGACAGAGTTTTACGCCAGCGGAATCAGTTTCCTTCTGGGCCCTGCCGGAGGTGATCGAGCGCACAGAGAAAGCGGGAATTGACAGCACGCGCTATCGTTTGCAGCGTCAATTGCTGATGGCGAGGCCACTTTTGCTGATTGCGATGGTGCTTGTTGCAGCTTCAGTGTCTTTGCGCTTTTTCCGGTTTGGCGGAGTCGCCAAGATGGTGATAGGAGGCGTATCAGCCGGGTTTGTGCTTTACGTCATAACCCAGCTCAGCGGGGACCTCGGTTCTGCAGGGATTGTTAACCCTGTTGCAGCTGCATGGCTGCCTGCTGTCACAGGAAGTTTGCTAGGCGGCCTCGCTCTCCTGTATCAAGAGGACGGGTGACGGATCTTCGCATGTCGAGGGATTGGGACGAGCGTATGGGTGTTGGATCAGCCAGGATGGCGCGCTTCGCGGCAGTGACCGCGCTTGGCTGCGTTCTTTCAGCGCTGACACTCGCCCCGGCCATGGCGCAACTGCCTGGGGCTGCGCCACAGAATTCCAAAGAACGCATGGTCGTGGACGCTCGCGAGCTGGTCTATGACAATGACAAGAACACCGTCTCTGCGGTGGGCGATGTCCAGATTTTCTATCAGGGCCGCACCATCGAGGCTGACCGGGTCGTTTATGACCGAAACGCCAAGCGTGTGGTTGCCACGGGCAATGCGCGCATCACGGAAGCCAATGGCACCATCATCACCGGCGACAAGTTCAACCTGACCGATGATTTCAAGGATGGCTTCATCGATTCGATGCGGGTCGAGAATTCCGACAAGACGCGGTTTACCTCGCCGCGCGGCGAACGCACCAATGGCGAGACCTTTGTTTTCGACAAGGGCATCTACACGGCCTGCGAGCCATGCAAGGACAATCCGGAGAAACCGCCTTTGTGGCAGGTGCGCGCAACGCGCATCATCCACAACAGCGCAGAAAAGATGATTTATTACGAGGATGCACGGCTCGAGTTCTGGGGCGTGCCGATGGCTTATATTCCGTTCATGTCCGGCCCGGACGCGACGGTGAAGCGCAAGACCGGCTTGCTGGCCCCGAGTTTCCTCAGCACCAACGCACTCGGTTTTGGTGTGGCGCAGCCATTTTTCTGGAACCTGGCACCGAATTACGACCTGACATTGACACCAACCATACTGAGCCGGCAAGGTTTTCTGGGTCAGGCGGAATGGCGGCATCGACTTGAGAGCGGCACCTATTCGATTCGTGTTGCAGGCATCGACCAGGCAGATCCGTCGGCCTTCAGGTCTGCTCCTTTTGGCGCCAGCGAGAAGAATTTTCGGGGTTCGTTCGAAACCGTCGGAAAATTCTTCATCAATGACAAATGGACGTTTGGCTGGGATGTGGCCATGGCGACCGATCGCTGGTTTTTCCAGAACTATCGGATCAAGACTGAAAGCATCACATCAGCCTTTCTCCGCGAGTCGACATCGACTGTTTTCCTGAACGGGAAGACAGATACAGCCTGGTTTGATCTGAGAAGCTATTACTTCCGGCCATTGTCTTATGCTGACTGGCAGAAGCAGCAGCCCATCGTTCACCCTGTGCTTGACTACAACAAGCGCTTTGCGGGGCCCGCGTTCCTCGGCG
>JAYWHQ010000430.1:0-2683 GCA_043777655.1 Allobosea sp.
TGAGCGGCAAGGCGAGGATCAGGATGGAGTATTGTGCAGCCAGGAGGGGCTGCGCGTTCGGCGCCAGCCCGAAAACCAGTGCATAGAGATAGAACGGCAGGGCGCCACAGGCGACAAAGAAATCGGTGTGGGGTGTCTGGCCGTTGACGACGCGCCAGGCCGAGTCGAGATAAAGATAGACATCCCAGTAATTGGCGCCAAGCGGGATGGACCGGAAGATCAAGGGCAGGCTCATCGCCAGCATGCCGAGGCAAAGCAGCGCCGTCACGGGTGACAGAGCCAGACGCTGGGCTTTGGACAGGTTCATTTGACGTGCATTCCGGTGCTATGACGTTGCGTCGTGTTGTGTCGCCCCGCACCATGCATGACCAATGGTAAAAATGCCGTGCGTTAGCCATTCTGGTTGAACTTGCTTGTTTTTCTGCGGGTTGCGGGCATTCTCCCGTCATGAGCACCCAGAACGATCCGATGGCAGAGCGCGCGGGCGCGGCAAGGTTTGCCCTGCCGCCGCTCTTGCGCGCCATGCGGCCGCACCATTGGCTCAAGAATGCGCTCGTCTTTGTTCCGATCCTGCTCAGCCATTCGATTTTTGACCCGCGCAACCTGCTCTTTGGGCTGATTGCAGCCATCTCGCTCAGCTTTGCGGCGTCCGCCATCTACCTGATGAATGACATCATCGATGTGGAGGCGGACCGCCGCCACCCGACCAAGCGGCTGCGCCCGCTGGCTGCTGGCGAGATCAGCGAGGCGCAGGCGCGCGCTGCCGTGCCTTGCCTTCTGGCGGCTTCTTTTGGCGTCACGTGGTTCCTGCCGAAGCCGCTGACGTTCCTGCTCGCGCTATGTGCCTATCTGGTCATCGCGATGGTCTATCTCTTCTGGCTCAAGCGCAAATTGCTGATGGATGTGATGAGCCTGGCGGCCCTGCATACGTTGCGCATCCTTGCCGGCAATGCGGCCACCATGATCGCACTGTCGCACTGGCTGCTGGCTTTTGCCGTTTTTGTGTTTTTCAGCCTGGCGCTGGTGAAGCGCTATGCCGAGCTGCTGCTGGCGCTGGATGGCACGGGCCTGCGCTCAATGGGGCGCGGCTATCAGGCGGGCGATCTGGAAGCGCTGTCACAGCTTGGCATTGCCAGCGGCTGCATCTCGGCACTGATCCTGGCGCTTTATGTCGACAGCGCGGCTGTGAAGCAGCTTTATCAATCGCCACAGCTGATCTGGCTGATCTGCCCGATCGTGCTTTACACAATGGCGCGCATCTGGGTTCTGGCTCGGCGTGGCCAGATGTTGGACGACCCGCTGGTCTTCATGATTCGCGATTGGCGGACCCAGTTGATGGGCGTGACAGTGGTCGGGGTCATGCTGGCGGCGGCAACCCTGGATGTGATGTGAACACCCGATCAAGCCCTATTCTGCGCTCCTGGGGTGGATTGACAGCAACCGGGTCTGGCGTGACTTCGGCAAGCCAATGGCTGAACAGCCGGGATTCCGCCAAGCCTGTGCTGCCCTATGGCAATGGCCGCTCCTATGGCGACAGCTGCCTGAACGATGGCGGCGACCTGATCGAGACTCGAGCCCTTGCCGCCATCCGCTCTTTTGACCCGGCGACTGGCTTTCTGGTGGCCGAGCCCGGCCTCTTGCTGGGCGATATTCTCGCCAAATGCTTACCGCAGGGCTGGTTCCTGCCCGTCACGCCCGGCACGCGTTTTGTCACGCTGGGCGGCGCTGTCGCCAATGATGTGCACGGCAAAAACCACCATCGTGCAGGCACCTTTGGCTGCCATGTGCGCCATTTCATGCTCGCCCGCTCTGATGGCACAACCCTCACATGCTCGCCGACCCAGAATGCCGGGATGTTCGCTGCCACGATTGGCGGCATGGGACTGACCGGGCTCATCACCGAGATCGGCCTGCAGCTCATGCCGATCACCTCGCCCCTGATGGCGCAGGAGACAAGGCAGTTCGGCTCGCTCGCCGAGTTCTTCCAGCTCGCACGCGCCTCTGACCTGAGCCATGATTACACGGTGGCGTGGATCGATGCGCTGGCTTCTGGGGCACGGCTTGGGCGCGGTGTGTTCTTCCGGGCCAACCACGCCCCTGCTGCAACAGAGGCCGATCGCGGGAGCAATGTGCCTTCCGGCCTCACGCAGTTGCCTTTCCCGCTGACACCGCCTTTCCCGCTCATCAACCGGCTGACGCTGAAGGCCTTTAACACGCTCTATCGCGCGGCGAACACAAACACCGATGCCACGCGCAAGGTGCCTTTCGGCCCCTTCTTCTATCCGCTGGATCGCATCGCCAACTGGAACCGCGCCTATGGCCCCAAAGGCCTGCGGCAGTTCCAGTGCGTCGTGCCGATGGGCGATGCTCCGGCTGCGATCACCGAGATGTTGCGACTGACTCAAGATGCAGGCGAGGCCTCGTTCCTGACCGTGCTGAAGCTGTTTGGCGACAAGCCATCGCCCGGCATGATGTCGTTTCCCATGGCGGGCGCAACACTGACACTGGATTTCCCCAATCGTGGTGCACGCACCGAGAGGCTGCTGGCCCAGCTGGATGCCATCACCATTTCGGCGGGTGGGCGCGTCAATCCCTACAAGGATGCGCGCATGTCGGCTGCAACCTTCGAGGCGTCGTTCCCGCATTGGCGTGATTTTGCCAGTCATATTGACCCGGGGTTCTC
>JAYWHQ010000431.1:0-2648 GCA_043777655.1 Allobosea sp.
CCACCGTCTCCGAAGTGGAAGTCGGCAAGCCGGTGACCATTGGTCGACCGATCCCGAACTACACGACCTATATTGTCGACGACAATCTGAAGCTGCTGGGCCCCGGTGCGCAGGGCGAGTTGCTGATTGGCGGTCCCAGCGTTGCCGAGGGGTATTTCCAGCGCCCGGAACTGACGGCAGAGAAATTCATCGCCAATCCGTTTGGCGGGACTGCCGACCCGAGGCTCTATCGCTCGGGGGATGCCGTCAGCCTCGATGTTGACGGCAACATCGCCTTTCATGGCCGCATCGACGATCAGGTCAAGGTTCGTGGCTTCCGCGTCGAACTGGGCGAGATCGAAGCCAAGCTCTCGGAGGAAGCGGGCGTCAGCCAGGCGGCCGTTGTGCTGCGCACAGATGATGGCATGGACCGGCTGGTTGCCTTCATCGTTGGCGAACAGGGCGTGGCGTTCGAGGGGCCCGTGCTGCGCGCGGCCCTGCGTGACAAGCTGCCGCCCTACATGATCCCGGCCCATTTCGAGGCCATCGGCTCGCTGCCGCGCATGGTGTCGGGCAAGATCGACCGCAAGATGCTGCGTGCCGCGCCGCTGACTGCACCCGCTGCCACCGGCGAGCAGGAGCCGCCGCGCGACGAGACCGAAGCCGTGCTGCTAGATGCGGCCAAGCGCGTGCTGGGCGCACAGGCGCTGCCGCTTGAGGCAGACTTTTTCGTCGATCTTGGCGGCCACTCGCTGCTGGCCGCCCGCTTCATCTCCATTGTGCGCGAGAAGCCCGCCTATGCCGGCATCACGCTGCAAGATGTCTATGGCGCGCGCACGCTTCGCAAGATGGCTGTGCTGCTCAACGAGCGCGGCATTCGCCAGCCGGAAGACCTTTCCTTCCCCGATGTCCCCTTTGGCCGCCGGTTCCTCTGTGGTCTCGCGCAGGCCATCACATTGCCGATCATCATCGGCCTGGCCACGGCGCAATGGCTTGGCATTTTCGTAACCTATCTGGCCATTGCCGGTGAGGGCTACAGCTTCTTCCAGCAGCTTTTCATGCTGCTCGCGGTGTTCGTCGTCATCAAGATTGTCTCGATCATCCTGGCGATCACAGGCCGCTGGATTGTGCTGGGACAGACAAAGCCCGGAATCTACCCGCTCTGGGGCGTCTACTATTTCCGCTGGTGGCTGGGCACGCATTTCCTCGCGCTGGTGCAATACAAATGGTTCCAGGGCTCGGCCCTGATGCGCTGGTACATGCGCTCCATCGGCGCGAAAATTGGCAAGGATGTCATCATTTCCGATCTGGATGTTGGCGCGGCCGATCTCATCAGCATTGGCGATGGCACCACGCTTGGCTCCAAGGTGAAGCTCGCCAACTGCGAGGCGATTGGCGACAAGTTCATCATCGGCCGCATCGACATCGGCAAGGATTGCTACATCGGCAGCGCGGTTGCGATCGGCGATGGCTGCGTCATCGAAGATCATGCCGAGTTGCGGGACCTCACGGCCATCCGTTCGCACACAACGGTCGGTCGTGCCGAAATCTGGGATGGCTCGCCTGCGGTCAAGGTCGGCATGGTCGATCTGGATGCGCTCCCGGTTTTTGCGCCCGCAAGCATCGGGCGCCGCTTTGCGATGAACCTCTATTACATTGCAATGATTATCATCATCCCTTGCGCCAGCCTGCTGCCGATCTTTCCGGCCTTCTGGCTGTTCGATCAGGTCGACAATGCCATCGGCGAATGGGCTGAGATCAGCTATCTCTGGTTCCTGCCGCTGCTCACCTGGCCGACCGCCATGGCGCTCATCCTGCTGACGGTGGGCCTGATGACGCTGCTGCGCTGGGCCATCCTGCCGCGCGTCGAATCAGGTAGCTACTCCATTCATAGCGGCTTTTATGCCCGCAAATGGACGGTGGCGCTGGCGACAGAGGTGATGCTGGACACGCTGTCCTCGCTCTTCGCGACCATCTACATGCGCTTCTGGTATCGCCTGATGGGCGCGAAAATCGGCAAGGGTGCCGAACTCTCGACCAACCTTGCCGGGCGCTTTGACATTACCAAGATTGGTGCCGGCAACTTCATCGCCGATGAGGTGATCCTGGGCGATGAGGATGTGCGGCGCGGCTACATGACGATTGCGCAGGTCTCGACCGGCGACCGCGTCTTCGTTGGCAATGACGCTGTGGTGCCGCCGGGCTCGACGATCCCCAATGGTGTGCTGATCGGGATCAAGTCCAAGCCGCCAGCCAATGAGTTGATGAGCGAGAACGACACCTGGTTCGGCTCGCCGCCCATCAAGCTGCCCAACCGGCAGAAGGTTGATCTCGGTGCCAGCTGGACCTATGAGCCCTCGATCTGGAAAAAGCTTGGCCGTGCCGCTTTTGAAGCCGCGCACACCTCTTTCCCGGCGATGCTCTTCATCTCCTTCGGCACCGCGATGGTCGACCTCTTCATCGCGGATGAGGTGGCCCAGCGCGACTGGTGGGGCCTTGTTGGCGTGTTCATCGCTTGTGCCGTCTTCATTTCGGTCATGCAGGCACTGATCTGCGCACTCATCAAATGGCTGCTGATGGGCACCTACAAGCCGGTGATGAAGCCGATGTGGTCCTGGTGGGCAATGCGCACCGAGGCCGTTGCCGTGCTCTATTGGGGCCTCGGCGGC
>JAYWHQ010000432.1:0-9108 GCA_043777655.1 Allobosea sp.
CTGCGGCCTGCGACATCCTGCAACAGACGGTCGATGAAGCGCCGCGATGGGCTGCTGCGTGGTTCCTGCTGGCTCAGGCGCATGAACGGGCGGATTCAGTTGCGGAGGCTGTCGCGGCTTTCACCCAGGCGGCTGCGTTTGATGCTCATGGCGTTCTGGGGGCCGATCTCGATCTGGCGCGGCTGGGCGCGGTGTCCGCCGCCACTTCGCAGAACCATGCCTATGTCACGGCCCTGTTCGACGAATATGCGCCGCGCTTCGACAGGCACCTGCGCGAGGGGCTGGGTTATCGCGGCCCTGAGATTCTGCTGGAGGCGGTAGGCCGTGCCTGCGCCGCACAGGATCACGTGGCAAGATTCAGCCACATGATCGATCTCGGCTGTGGCACCGGGCTGGCCGCCGAAGTGTTCGCGCCGTCGTGCCAGCGCATCAGCGGCGTCGATCTCTCCCCACGCATGATCGCCCTGGCTGAGGCCAAGGGTTGCTACGATGCACTGGAGGCGGGCGAACTTGGTGCCTTTCTCGCAAAGCAGCCCCCCGCCAGCAGTGACCTGATTCTGGCGGTGGATGTGCTGGTCTATATCGGCGATCTCGCGCCGGTGTTTGCTGCAAGTGCAAACGCTTTGTCGCAGGGTGGTCTGTTCGCGGTGACAGTGCAGGCCTCGCCTGATGCAGATATTGCGCTGGGCGCCGACAAGCGCTTCGCGCATTCAGAGGCTTACCTGCGGCGGATCACAGCGGCAGCCGGACTTCAGCTGCTTCAGCTGGAAGCGGCTGTGACGCGGCGCGATGCAGACCGGGCCGTGGACGGGTTGGTTCTGGTCGCGGGCAAAGCCTGAGCCCTCGACCGGACGCGCCGCAAGCCCTACCTAGAACCCGTGAACGATCTCACTTCCGCATCGTTGATTGAGATGCTGCCGCAGCACTTCCGCGACTGGTTTGCGGCGCGTGGCTGGCAGGCGCGCGCGCATCAGCTTGCCTTGCTGGAGCGCGCCCACGCAGGTCGCTCGGCTCTGCTGGTGGCCCCGACAGGTGCCGGCAAGACGCTGGCTGGATTTCTGCCAACCCTGGTCGAGCTGGCCAATGGCCGCCAGCCGCATGTCGGCGAGGGCAGGGCAAGGGCGCATAAGGGCCTTCACACGCTCTACATCTCGCCATTGAAAGCGCTCGCCGTCGACATTGCGCGTAATCTCGACACACCGATCCGCGAAATGGGACTGCCGATCAGCGTCGAGACGCGCACGGGCGATACACCGGCCTCGCGCCGCGCCCGCCAGATCGAGCGCCCGCCAGACATCCTGCTGACCACGCCAGAGCAATTGGCGCTGCTGGTGTCGCATCGCGATGCACGGGCCTTCTTCAGCGGGCTGAAGCGCGTGGTGCTGGACGAGCTGCATGCGCTGGTCACCTCCAAGCGCGGCGATCTGCTGGCGCTTGATCTGGCCAGGCTGCGGACATTGGCGCCCGATCTCACGGCAGTTGGTCTGTCTGCCACCGTGCGCCAGCCGGAAGACCTGCAGCGCTATCTGGGTGGACAGGACACTCCGGCTGACCTGGTCACCGTGCCGCCGGGGGCGAGTGCGCATCTGGGCATTCTGGAGACGGCAGCCACATTGCCGCTGGCGGGACACACCGCGCGCCATGCCATGCGCGAGATTTACAAGGCGATCAGCGCGCACAAGCTGACGCTGGTTTTCGTCAACACGCGCATGCAGGCCGAGTTCGTGTTTCAGGAACTCTGGACGCTGAATGATGATGTTCTGCCCATCGGGCTGCATCATGGCTCGCTGGACGTTGGCCAGCGGCGCAAGGTGGAGGCGGCGATGGCGGAGGGCCGGCTGAAGGCGGTGGTGTGCACATCGACGCTCGATCTCGGCATTGACTGGGGCGATGTCGATCTCGTCATCAATGTCGGCGCGCCGAAGGGTGCCAGCCGCCTGATGCAGCGCATCGGCCGCTCCAACCACCGCATGGATGAGCCCTCGCGGGCCTATCTGGTGCCGGCCAACCGATTCGAGGTGTTGGAGTGCCGAGCAGCACTCGATGCGGTGGCGGAAGCTGCACAGGACACGCCGGAGCCGCGCATCGGCGCGCTGGACGTGCTGGCGCAACATCTGCTCGGCATGGCCTGCAGCGAGGGGCTGGATGCGGATGCCATGTATGCCGAGGTGTGCAGCGCCTCGCCCTATGCGGGCTTGTCGCGGGCGCAATTCGACGCAGCGATGAACTTTGTCGCCACAGGTGGCTATGCGCTCACGTCCTATGAGCGCTTCGCCAAGATCAGGCAGGGGAAGGACGGGCTTTGGCGTGCCTCTCATCCGCGCGTCATCCAGCAATACCGGATGAATGTCGGCACCATTGTCGAGGCCACCATGCTCAAGGTGCGGCTGGGTCGGGCCAAGCCCTCGCGCTCCGGCGGCGCAGCAACGCTGAACCGGGGCGGGCGGGTGCTCGGCGAGATGGAGGAGTATTTCGCCGAGACGATGCTGGCCGGCGACACGTTCATCTTCGCGGGCGAAGTGCTGCGTTTTGAGGGCATCTCGGGCAATGAGGTCGTCTGTTCGCGCACTTCACCGGGCACGGACCCGAAAATTCCCTCCTATGCCGGGGGCAAGTTCCCGCTCTCGACCTTTCTGGCCGCGCGCGTGCGGAAGATGATTTCCGATCCCGCCAGCTGGCATGCCCTGCCCAAGGAGGTGGCCAGCTGGCTCCATGCGCAGCGGCTGAAGTCACGCCTGCCGGGCGCAACCGATCTGCTGGTCGAGACCTTTCCGCGCGGCGGGCGCCACTATCTGGTGGCCTATCCGTTCGAAGGCAGGCTGGCGCACCAGACGCTCGGCATGCTGCTGACGCGCCGTTTCGAGCGTGCAGGACTGAAGCCACTCGGCTTTGTCTGCAATGATTATGGGTTGGCGGTCTGGGGTCTGGAGGATGTGTCGCAGGCGTTGGCCAAGGGCAGGCTCTCCCTGGACGCGCTGTTCGCGCAGGACATGCTGGGCGATGATCTGGAAGAGTGGCTGGCGGAATCGGCGCTGATGAAGCGCACCTTCCGCGCCTGCGCCGTCATCGCTGGCCTGATCGAGCGGCGCTTTCCCGGCCAGGAGAAGAACGGGCGGCAGGTCACCATGTCGACCGATCTGGTCTATGACGTGCTGCGCCGTCACGAGCCTGACCATCTTCTGTTGCAGGCGGCGCGGGCCGATGCCGCCACCGGGCTGCTCGACATCCAGCGCCTGGCGCAAATGCTTTCGCGCATCACCGGGCGAATCGTGCATCAAGCGCTGAACCGCGTTTCGCCGCTCGGCGTCTCGGTGATGCTCGAAATCGGGCGCGAGGCCGTTTTTGGCGAGGCAGCTGATGCCATCCTGGCTGAAGCCGAAGCGATGATGATGGAAGAGGCGCTGCTGTGACCCTTGCTGCGACCAAGGCTTTGACGAAAGCCGGGATGTCCGGGCCCGCCCCTGTGGCGTCTGCCATCAGTATCGGACGTCTGGAGGTAGTGCCTGACCTTTCGGGCGCCCTCTGGCTGCCCACCGAGCGGACGCTGGTGGTGGCTGATCTGCACCTGGAGAAAGGCTCGGCCTTTGCCGCGCGCGGCGTCATGCTGCCGCCTTACGATTCAGCGGCGACTTTGGCTGGGTTGGCCGAAGCCATCGGTCGGCTGAAGCCAGCCCGCGTCATCGCGCTGGGCGACAGTTTTCACGACATGGGCGCAGCCATGCGACTGGCGGATGCGGATAGGCAGGCACTTGCGGCACTTCAGTTGGGTCGCGATTGGCTCTGGGTCACCGGCAACCATGATCCCGCGCCCATGCCGGAATTCGGTGGCGCGGTCTGCGACGAGATCGAGCTGTGCGGCACCATCCTGCGCCATGCGCCGGAGGCAGGCGAGGCGCGCCCCGAGATTGCGGGCCATCTGCATCCCGTCGCCAAGGTCAGGCTGCGCGGCAAGGGCGTGCGCAGGCGGTGTTTCGCCTTGTCATCGCAGCGCTGCATCTTGCCCGCGATGGGTGCTTATGCTGGCGGCCTGAACCTGCGCAACAGCGCTTTCCAGCCGCTGTTCCGGCAAGGGCTGGTGGCGCATATGCTTGGCAGCGAGCGGTTGTTTGCTGTCAGTGAGCGCTTCTTGCTGCCGGATTAAGCCGCTCAGCTCACTGCAGCCGCGATGCCAAGGCAGATCGCGGCAATGGCAGACAGGAAGAGCCGCAACCGACCATACCATTCCGGCGCCACCACGCGGCAGGCCATGCCATAGTCGAGCAGGCCATAGATCACGAAGGCGATGCACAGCATCCACAGGTCACGCGGGCGCGACAGGCCGATGGCTGCCCAGCCGATCAGGGCCGGTGTCACTGCAATGAAGTAATCGCGCGGCAACTCATTGCCCGACATGTTGATGCCCCAGCGGACGCCACCCAGGAATGAAAGGATGGCAATGCCATAGACCAGCAAAGCCATGCGCGTGGCGCCCGGCCCGCCGATCAGAGGCAGGGCAAAGCCGCCGCTCAGCGCCAGAGCGCAGGCGACAAACGGAATGAGCCCGGTCAGGCCAAGGACAATCGGCACGAGGGGAGATTTTGCGCTGGCGGACATGGATTCGCTTTTCAACAGGTTCAGTGGACGGGGCTCGGCGCCAGTGGCGCACGTGGTCAGTCTCAATCGCGCCTGAGGAGCAGATTGGCAAGCCAGCCGAAGCTCAGGGCCAGCAGCACCGTGGTCAACCCATAAAGCCAGCGGTTGTCGCTGGCTGCCGCGGCGATCCGCTGTTCCATGCCCATCTTCACCAGCTCGAAATTCGTGTTCTGCCGGGCGAGCGGCACGGAGCCTGCCAGCAGCAGCACCTCGACATCGTAATTGCCGGTGGGCGCCGTCGCTGGCAGATCGATGCGTGCTGTGAAGAGGCTGGGTGAGAGGAAGGTCACGCCGCGCTGAGTCTCAGTGAACAGGTTGCCGCCGCCCTTCACGCGGATGAGCGCATCGCGAAACCGCGCCTCGCCCGCATCCAGCTCAAGCCCGGCCAATTGCGGCACAAGGGCATTGGCCAGGCCGATTTTAAGGCGTCTTCCGGCCTCATCGGCGGCAATCTCTGTTGTCGGGCGGTTGCTGGACACAGTGATGAAGGCTGGTGTGTCGGCAAAGCGGCGCTGCGTCCGGTTGATCCAGAACGGACCGATGGGCTCCTTCTCGCGCACGACCAGCATGCGGCGTGGTCCGCTGACGGTAATGACGATGTCATAGCCGTCTGCGCGCGCAATGGTGCGGGCATCGCGCTCGACGGAGCCGAACACCGCCAGCTGTGCGCCCGTGTAGTTGGAGGTGATCGCGATCCGGTGCGAGGACAGCGCGACAATCATGGTCTCGGCCTGGGCTGGCTTAGCCGACACCACGACAAGTGCAGCCATTGCGACAACATGGCGCAAGATGCCTTGAACAGATTGTCCCGAGCGGGTGGCTCGCCACTGCCTCACGGTGCACCTTGTGTGGTGACCGAGAACATCTCTGTCGGCCTGCCGACCAGATCGACCGCAAAGCGCAGACCGACACCCAGGATCAGCAGAGCCAGCAGCAGCCGGAACGACTCTGCCTTCATGTTGCGCGCCGCGCGCGCACCCAACTGGGCGCCAATGACGCCACCAATGATGAGCAGCAAGGCCAGCACAATGTCGACCGACTGGTTGGTGACTGCGTGCATCATGGTGGCGGCTGTCATCGTGATGAGGATCTGGAACAGCGATGTGCCGACCACGACCGCCGCTGGAACGCCGAAGAGATAGATCAGCGCCGGCACCATGATGAAGCCACCGCCAATTCCCAGAACAGCGCCGATGAAGCCGATGACAAGCGCCAGCAGCAGCACCGGAAGGATGCTCATGTAGAGTTTCGAGCGATAGAAGCGCACGCGCAGCGGCAGGCCTTGCCAGGCCGCATGCATCCCGCCGCGCCGCATGCGACGCGCGGGGCGGCCTGCCCGTGTGCGCCAGGCGGCACGCAAGGCATCAAACAGCATCAGCCCACCGACGATCGTGAAAAGCGTCACGTAAGAAATGACGATGATCAGCTCGAGCTGGCCCAGACGGCGCATGGCGTTGAAGAAGACCACGCCGCCCAGCGTGCCAAACAAACCACCCAGCACAAGCACCGCGGCCAACCGCAGATCGATCAGGTTTCGTCGCAAGTAGGTCATGACCCCGCTCATCGAGGAGGCGGCGATCTGGGCCGATACCGTTGCAACAGATACGGCTGGCGGGATGTCCAGAAAGATAAGCAGCGGCGTGAGCAGAAAGCCGCCGCCCACGCCGAACAGGCCCGAGATAAACCCGACCGCCGCGCTCAACCCGAGGACCAGCAAGACGCTGATCGGCAGCTCGGCGATGGGCAGGTAGATCTGCAATGCGATGCCCTCAAAGCTCGTGACCGCATGTCTTGTGCGGCTCTGCGGATCGCGCGCCGAACAGGTTCTTTAGGCGCTGCGCGGAAGCCGAGGTCAACCAGGATCAGGCACGGAAACTCGATTCGGCGAGCTTTCGTCAGCCGCGCGAGATCTTGGCCGGCTTCTTGGCTGGCGCAGCCGGGCTCTCATCCCAGCCGCCTTGCGGTGACACAACCTCGTTGGCGCCGGGCACCGGCGTCTTGGCCTGCCAGCGGCTGACGGCGGCCTTGGCGGCGGTCAGATCTGCCGGCTGCAACTGACCGGCCACCTCTTCACGCTTCTTGCCTGCATCCTCATCGCCCTGCGCGGCAGCGACCGCAAACCAAGTGTAGGACTGTGTCAGGTCCTGTGCCGTGCCCAGACCACGCGCCATCAGGATGGCGAGATTGTACTGGCTGTCGCGCACGCCATGCTCGGCGGCCTGGCGGAACCACTGCACTGCGGTCGCATAGTCAGGCTTGCCGCTCGCGCCTTCAGCGTAAAGCACGGCCAGATTGTGCATGGCCTTGGCATTGCCCTTGTCTGCTGCGCGCTCATACCACAGGCGTGCCAGCGCGATGTCGCGACCGGTGCCAATGCCCTTCTCGAACATGTTGCCGAGCCGGAACTGTGCGGGTGCGAGGCCGGCAGCGGCCGCGCGTTCGAACAGACGCAGCGCCACTTTCGGATCGCGTGCGGTGCCGGTTGCGTCTGCTGCCTTCGCGGCGAGCTCATAGACGGCGCGCGCGTCTCCTTCGAGTGCGGCGCGGCGCTGGCCCGGTGTGCCAAGGGTTGGCGGGATGTCCTTGACGCCGGTGACAGGCTCGGCAGCAGCGATGGCTGGCGAAGTGGTAGCCGGTGCTGGCGGCACTGCTGGCGTCTCGGAGGGCTGCAAGACGGGCGCGATGGCCGCCGCCGTCTTGCCATCCAGTGCATTGGCTGGAGCAGAAGCCGTCGTCTCCGGCTTGTCGGGTGCCGGGGCGGCCGAGCTCTGGTCCTTGGCCGGGGTTGCTTGCGTCGCGGCTTTGGGCGCTGCGCCCTCTTTCGTAGCAACGGCCTCCTTCGGGCCAGCACCGATCACCGCCTTGGCCGGTGTTTCGGCCTGATCGCCGGTGAGGGCGCCCGTCACGACATGGGCGGCGCCAATGGCGAAGACGATGGCGGCCAGGCCAAGCAGGATCGGCTTGCGGCGCTTGTCCATGATCTGGCCGAGGCGGCCCGGCGTGGCGCCTTTGGCGGTCTTCTTGCTGCCGGCATCGTTGGCAGCTTGCGTCTCGATGGCCGCGGCCTGTGCGGCACGGCGGGCGGCGGCGATGAAGCCCTGCTTGACGGCTTGGCTGTCGGCGCTGGCGGCGGAAGTGGCTGATGCCAGCGCGGGCTGTGCGGCTGTTGCCGTGACAGGCGATGATGCCGGGGCCGAGCCCGGCTTCGGGCGGCCCGAACCTGGTTCAAGCGGCATGTCCAGCATCGCTGTTGCGCCAGCAGCGGGCGCTGCGCGTTCTGCAACCCTGGGCACGGCAACCGGTGCCTTCGGCTCAGGTGCCGATGATTGGATGAAACGCTCTTTCAATGTCGCAGCCAACGAGGCAATCTTTGGAAGTGCAGGCTCGCTGGCAGCAGCGACTTCGGCACGTCTGGGTGGCGTGACTGGCGCTGTCACATGTTCAACTTGGACAGCTGTTGTCTGAGCCGGACGTGTCACAGGCGGCAGGCTGGTCTGGATCGCGCTGTGTTGCCGATCCGTATCCTGCCGTTCGGAAACCAGATCAGCTTCCAGCACCGACAGGCGTGACATGATCTTGCCCAGTGTCGAGTGCACGGCCTCGATGGCATCCTGCGTGCGGCGACCGGCGTTGTCATGGGTTTCGCGCAGACCGCTCATCGAGTCATGCAGTGCGCTGAAATCCGGGCTCTGGCTGCGGGCGGCGAGATCAGCCGCCATATCGGCAAGTGCAATGCGGGCAGCCTTCTCGGCCGTGGCTGCGCTGTCCTGGCGCACGCCGTCGAGGCTCGACATCATGTCGCGCAGGGTCCGGTCAATGGCCTGGTCGGCATTGCGGGTGGCCGAGCCCTGATCGAGCCGGCTGGCAAGTCCGGAAATCTGCTTCTCGAGCGCCTCGAAATCCTCGCGTCCGGCACCCGGGCGGCTGACATCGTCAATCTTGGCGCTAAGCGAATGCAACAGCTCTTCGACCGGGCGCAGATCTGCAACAGCGCCTTTGGCACCCTTGCCGCTGACCACCGCACTGAGGCTGGTGGCTGCAGCCAGCGACTCGATCCGGGCCGACAAGGCTTCGATCTGGCGCTCGACAGCGCTGGCCGGCTTGCTGGCGAATGTCTCAAGATGTGACTGCAGCGCATCAATCCGGCCCTCGAGGCGGGCAGGGGCGCGGTCGGCCAGATCTTCGAGCTTGATGACAAGCCCCTCGATGCGGCGCGACAGCGCCTCTGAAGCCGGTTGCCCTGCCTGGCTGAGACCATCAAGGCGCTGGGTGATCTGGGCGACATGGCCATCCAGATCGACAGACTTCATGGCCGGCAGGCGATCAATTTTGCCTGCGAGAAGCTCGATCTGGCGTGAAAGCGAAACAAGTGCGCCCGAATCCTGCACCGGCTTGGCGCTGCGTTCTTCCTGAAGCATGGTTCGCAGCTCGGAGAGCGTTGCGCCGATGCCGCCAATCTGTGTGCGATCCGCCTGC
>JAYWHQ010000433.1:0-2675 GCA_043777655.1 Allobosea sp.
CGTGACGAGACCGGCACGGCGCTTCTGCTGATCGAGCATGACATGTCGGTGGTGATGCAGATTTCAGATCATGTCGTGGTGCTGGATTACGGCACCAAGATTGCCGATGGCACGGCCAAATCCGTTCAGGCAGATCCGAAGGTGATCGCTGCCTATCTTGGCGTTGATGATGAGGCCGAGGCGCTTGCAACCGTGGGAGCAACCTCATGAGCGAGGCAGGCCAGACCCTTCTCTCGGCGCGCGGCGTCAAGACGTATTATGGCAAGATCATCGCGCTGAAAGGCGTCGATGTGGAGGTCAAGCAGGGCGAGATTGTCACGATCATCGGCGCCAACGGCGCTGGAAAATCGACATTGATGATGACAATCTTCGGCAACCCGCAGGCACGCGAAGGCCAGATCATCTTTGATGGCCGCGACATCACCAAGATGAAAAGCCACGAGATTGCGCGGCTCGGCATCTCGCAATCGCCGGAAGGCCGCCGCATCTTCCCGCGCATGACCGTCTATGAAAATCTCCAAATGGGAGCGTCTGTCAATGATTTCGCCCATTTCGAGGAAGATCTGGAAAAGATGTGCGTGCTGGTCCCGCGCGTCCGCGAGCGGCTTCAGCAGCGCGGCGGCACCTTGTCGGGCGGTGAGCAGCAGATGGTCGCGATTGCGCGCGCATTGATGGCGCGGCCCAAGCTGCTGATGCTGGACGAGCCTTCGCTGGGCCTCGCGCCCTTGATCGTGAAGCAGATTTTCGACGCGATCCGCGATCTCAACGCGACGCAAGGTCTCACTGTGTTCCTGGTCGAGCAGAACGCGTTCCATGCGCTCAAGCTCGCCCATCGCGGCTATGTCATGGTCAATGGCCTGATCACAATGACCGGCAGCGGCCAGGAGCTTCTGGCCAACCCGCAGGTGCGCGCTGCCTACCTTGAAGGAGGGAAGCACTGATGCAGGGCATTCTCTATGAAGAAAAGACCGTCTGGCTCTTCTTGCTGGTCTCGGTTGTGATGGGCGGCTGGGCCGCCTGGATGACGGGACGTGCTGTCGCATCCACCTGGAAAGAGGTCTACACGCTGGTCCTCTACACGCTGGGGCTGGGGCTGGTGGTGCGCTTCATCCATTTTGCGCTGTTTCATGGCACCTTGCTGTCATTGCACTTCTACATCGTTGATACGATTATCCTTTTTGCCTTCGCCTTTGCAGGTTGGCGCTACACGCGCACAACCCAGATGGTGACGCAGTATCGCTGGCTCTATGAGCGCGCGGGCCCCTTTGCCTGGCGTGCCCGGACCACGGCATGACGCGTCATCCAATGGTCACGAAGGTTTCACGAGCTTGACGCGTGACAGCACCGCAAAAAAGCGCAAGACTGCGCTTACGGTGGCCAAACGCGCCGAGACGGTCAGCCATCTGGCATGGCCGTTGCCACATCATCCAAGGGAGTTGTCACACATGAAAAAACTGTTGTTGAGCAGCATTGCGCTCGGCACGGTCCTCGCCTTCTCAGGCGCGGCGAATGCCCAGATCAAGCTCGGCGTTGCAGGCCCGATCACCGGCCCCAACGCTGCCTTCGGCGCTCAGCTGAAGAACGGTGTCGAGCAGGCGGTTGAGGACATCAACGCAGCTGGCGGCATCATGGGCCAGAAGATCACCGTCTCGATCGGCGACGATGTTTCCGATCCGAAGCAAGGTGTCTCGGTTGCCAACAAGTTCGTTGGCGATGGCATCAAGATGGTCATCGGCCACTTCAACTCGGGCGTGACCATGCCGGCGTCGGAAGTTTATGCCGAGAACGGCATCATCTTCAACACGCCGTCCGCCACCAACCCGAAGATCACCGAGCGTGGTCTCTGGAACGCCTTCCGCACCTGCGGTCGTGACGATCAGCAGGGCGCCGTTGCCGCTGCCTATATCGTCAAGAACCTGAAGGACAAGAAGGTCGCCGTCGTCCATGACAAGACCACCTATGGTCAGGGCCTTGCCGACGAGACCAAGAAGGCCATGAACGCCGCTGGCGTCAAGGAAGTGCTGTATGAAGGCGTGAACGCTGGCGAGAAGGATTTCTCGGCACTGGTGTCCAAGCTCAAGGCAGCCGGCACGGACGTCCTGTATTGGGGTGGCCTGCACACCGAAGGCGGCCTGATCGTGCGCCAGATGCGCGACCAGGGTCTGAAGACCGTGCTGATGTCCGGTGACGGCATCACGACCGACGAGTTCGCCACCATTGGCGGCCCCGGCGTCGAAGGCACCCTGATGACCTTCCCGCCCGATCCGCAGAAGCGCCCTGAAGCCGCTTCGGTCATGAAGAAGTTCGAGGCCCGCAAGTTCAAGCCGGAAGCCTACACGCTGTATTCCTATGCCGGCGTGGAAATCTTCAAGCAGGCTGCTGAAGGTGCCAAGTCCCTCGATCCGAAGAAGATGGCCGAATACATGAAGACCGGCGTCACCTTCAAGACCGTGATCGGCGACATCTCCTACGACAAGAAGGGCGACATCACCCGCCCAGACTATGTGATGTACACATGGCGCAAGGGAACTGACGGCAAGATCACCTACGTCGAGAATTGATCCTGCTCGTCATGGTCGGGCTTGACCCGACCATCCCGGCGATACGATCACCCGCCCGGAGCAATCCGAGCGGGTTTTTCATGGAGCCCCGCGGATGGGGGAATATGGATGGAC
>JAYWHQ010000434.1:0-2675 GCA_043777655.1 Allobosea sp.
CCGGCCGCCAGGCTTCTGCCGTCATTCCGCTTTTGTGGAAGGCGCAGGAACAGCATGATGGCTGGCTGCCGCGCGCTGCCATCGAGGCGGTCGGCGTCACGCTCGGCATGCCTTCCATGCGCGTGCTGGAGATCGCGACCTTCTACACGATGTTCAATCTGGCGCCTGTTGGCAGCTTTTTCGTGCAGCTTTGCGGCACAACGCCTTGCGCGCTGCGCGGCGCGGAGGCGTTGAAGAAGGTTTGCGAGGACGTGATTGGCCCGCAATCGACCGTGTCCGCCGATGGCAAGCTCTCCTGGCTGGAAGTCGAGTGCCTCGGCGCGTGCTGCAACGCGCCGATGGCGCAGATCAATTTCGACTATTACGAAGACCTCACGCCCGAAAATTTCGCGGCGCTGCTGGGCGACTTGCGCAATGGCAAGACCGTCAGGCCCGGCCCCCAGAATGCGCGCTCATGCTCGGAGCCGCTGGGTGGAGGCGCGACACTGATCGACAAGGCGCTTTATGACGGCTCGGTGATTGGTGCTGGCGATTGGCAAAAGCGCATTGCGGCGCAGCGGGCAGCGGCCGCCAAAGCAGTGGCTGAGGCTGCAGCGCTGGCGGCTTCGGGGACCCCCGCCGCTCCAGCGTCAACCGCGCCCGCGCCTTCTCCTGCACCCGTCATCACTGCCAAGCCCGCGATTGCCCGGCCAGCAGCAACGATTGGCCAACCGTCACAGGCAGCCCAAGATACGCCTGCCGCTGGCGGGGCCGCGATCAAGGGTTCGTCCACACCCGCTGTGTCGAAGGCGGCTGTCAAAAAGCCCCCCACCGCCAAACCCGTCAACCTGAAACCGGCCGCTGCAAAGCCAGTCCCAGCCGACCCGAAGCCAGAGCTTCTGGGCAAGCCGCGTGGCGGCAAGGCGGACGATCTCTCGCTTATCTGGGGAGTCGGACCCAAGCTTGAGCAGATGCTCAACGACATGGGCATCTGGCATTTTGACCAGATCGCGGCCTGGACCAAAGCCAATCTTGCTTATGTCGATGACAAGCTGGTCGGCTTCAAGGGCCGCGCTGCCCGCGATGAATGGATCAGCCAAGCCAGGAAACTCGCCAAGGGCTGGCGCCCATCGTCGAAGCTCGGCGACAAGCCGGTAAAGTGAGGCAGGAAAACGATGCTCGCTGACAAAGACCGCATTTTCACCAACCTCTACGGCAGGCATGATCTGTCGCTGAAGGGTGCGCTGAAGCGTGGTGCCTGGGACGGCACCAAATTCCTGCTGGAGCAGGGGCGCGACTGGATCATCGACGAGATGAAGAAGTCAGGCCTGCGCGGGCGCGGCGGGGCAGGGTTCCCCACGGGCCTGAAATGGTCCTTCATGCCGAAACAGGTCACGGACCGGCCGCATTATCTCGTCGTCAATGCCGACGAGTCGGAGCCGGGCACCTGCAAGGACCGCGAGATCATGCGCAATGATCCGCATCTGCTGATCGAGGGCTGCATGATCGCATCCTTCGCGATGCAGGCCCATGCCTGCTACATCTATATTCGCGGCGAGTATGTGCGCGAGCGCGAGGCGCTGGAGCGCGCGGTCCAGGAAGCCTATGCCGCAAAGCTGATCGGAAAAGACAACAAGCACGGCTATCCCTTTGATCTTTACGTCCATCACGGCGCTGGCGCCTACATCTGCGGCGAAGAGACGGCGCTGCTCGAATCGCTGGAAGGCAAGAAGGGCATGCCGCGGATGAAGCCGCCATTCCCGGCCAATGTCGGCCTTTATGGCTGCCCGACGACTGTGAACAATGTCGAATCGATTGCGGTGGCAGGCACGATCCTGCGCCGTGGCGCCAACTGGTTTTCCGGCATCGGCAACCCCAACAATGTCGGCACCAAGCTGTTCTGCATTTCGGGCCATGTGAACACGCCCTGCAATGTCGAAGAGGCGATGGGCATCCCGTTCCGCGAGCTGATCGAGAAGCATTGCGGCGGCATTCGCGGCGGCTGGGACAACCTCAAGGCGGTCATTCCCGGCGGCTCCTCGGTGCGCATGGTGCCGGCCAGCCAGATCATCGACACGCCGATGGATTTCGATTCGCTGTCAAAGCTGAAATCCGGTCTCGGCACGGCGGCGGTCATTGTCATGGACAAGTCCACCGACATCGTGCGCGCCATCACCCGGATCTCGTATTTCTACAAGCACGAGAGCTGCGGCCAGTGCACGCCGTGCCGCGAAGGCACGGGCTGGATGTGGCGCGTACTGACGCGCATGTCGGAGGGCCGCGCCCAGAAGCGCGAGATCGACATGCTGCTGGAAGTGACCAAGCAGGTCGAGGGCCACACGATCTGCGCCCTGGGCGACGCTGCTGCCTGGCCGGTGCAGGGCCTCATCGCCCATTTCCGTCACGAGATCGAAGAGCGCATCGACCAATATGCGGCCAACCCGCATATGGAGCCGGTGAAGATGATGGCGGCGGAGTGAGCGGGATGAAATCAGCGCTTTTCTCGGTAGCGCTTGCCAGCCTCGCCCTCTCAGGGTGCAACACCACGCGCCCGCCTCAGCCGCCTGTGGCGCAAGTGGCTGCTGGCCCCAGCGTTGACATTCTGGCGCCTTCAGCACGCGTGCGGCAGGTCATTGCCCAGCGCGCCCAGCAGCGTGGCGCGGGCGTACTGTCGAACGATGCGCGCGGCGTGATCC
>JAYWHQ010000435.1:0-9035 GCA_043777655.1 Allobosea sp.
ATGACCTGCGTGATCGGCCTGCTCTTCGTCGTCGAGACGAAGGACCGCGACATCACGACCTACGACAACAACTGATCCGACCGGCCAAACAGGCCAAAACACGGCGGGGCCAAAACCCTGCCGTGAACCACCTCACCCCGCCCCTCACCGGGCGGGGTTTTTCGTTTCAGACCAGATGTCCCGCAGGCACCCGGCGTTTCAGGGCCAGCCGATTTTCCTTTGGGGCGAAACCAGCAAAATCTTGCGCAGACGCCGCCTTGCTGCTAGCCGGATGCGGAAGACGGCGCGCCGGTATAGCTCAGCGGTAGAGCAGCGGTTTTGTAAACCGAAGGTCGGGAGTTCAATCCTCTCTACCGGCACCAGCCCATAGGTCGGCCAAGCACCAACTTTGCCGCACTTGCCGCACGGGCATTGGGCATTTAAGCCTCAGGCATGAGCCAGATACTGATCCAGCAATACCTGAATGATCTTTCCGATCTGAAGAAATATTCCGGCTCTGCCCGCGAGGGCACGGTCAGCGAGGCCTTCAAGGATTTGCTGAAGGCCAGCGCCAAGGCGCATGATCTGGTGTTCACCCCGCAATATGATTTGCCACGGCAGGATGGCGCGCGGCGCACGGTGGATGGCGCGCTGCTTTATGATGTGCGCGTGCCCTTCGGCTACTGGGAGGCGAAGGACGAGGAAGACGATCTCGACAAGGAGATCGCCACCAAGTTCCGCCGTGGCTATCCGCGCGACAACATCATCTTCGAGGACAGCCGCACCGCCGTGCTGATCCAGAACGGCAACGAGGTGATGCGCTGCGGGGTGGAGGACACCGCGCGGCTGGCGCGTCTGCTGGGGCTGTTCTTCGGCTATGAGCAGCAGGTCGTCACTGATTTCCGCAAGGCAGTGACGCAGTTCCAGGCTGATTTGCCAGCCGTGCTGGAGGCCCTGCGCGACAAGATCAACGCCGCCTATGCGGACAATGCTGGCTTCATCGCCTCGGCGGAGGCCTTCCTCGTGCAGGCGAAGCAGACGATCAACCCGGCGATCGCGGAAGCTGACATCCGCGAGATGCTGATCCAGCACATTCTCACCGAAGAGATTTTCGCCCATGTCTTCAACGAGAGCGATTTCCACCGCGAGAACAACACTGCCAAGGCGCTCTATGCGCTGGAGGCCAAGTTCTTCACCGGCGCGGTGAAGAAGGACACGCTGAAAGGGCTGGAAACCTACTACAACGCCATCCGGCGCACCGCTCTGGAGATCACCAAGCACAGCGAGAAGCAGGCCTTTCTCAAGGTGATCTACGAGAATTTCTACAAGGTCTACAATCCAAAGGCTGCCGACCGGCTGGGCGTGGTCTACACGCCGAACGAGATCGTGCGCTTCATGATCGAGGGCGCGGACTGGCTTTGCGAGAAGCACTTTGGCCGCAACCTGATCGACCGCGATGTCGAGATTCTTGATCCGGCGACCGGCACCGGCACCTTCATCTGCGAGCTGCTGGAGCATTTTCGAGGGCAGCCGGCCAAGCTGGCGCATAAATACAAGGAGGAGCTGCACGCCAACGAGGTGGCCATCCTGCCCTATTACGTCGCCAACCTGAACATCGAGGCGACCTATGCCGCCATCACAGGGCAATATGCCGAATATCCCAATCTCTGCTTTGTCGACACGCTGGACAATGTGGCGGGCCTCGGCATCCGCTCCGGCCACCAGCATGACCTGTTCGGCGCGATGTCGGAAGAAAATGTCGAGCGCATCAAGCGCCAGAACAAGCGCAAGATCTCGGTGGTGATCGGCAACCCGCCGTATAATGCCTGGCAGGAGAACTTCAACAACCGCAACCCCAACCGGGCCTACTAGCGCATCGACGAGCGCATCAGGGCCACCTACATCGCCAAGGGCACGGCGCAGAACAAGAACAGCGTCTACGACATGTATACGCGCTTCTTTCGCTGGGCTTCGGACCGGCTGCACGATGATGGCATTCTGGCCTTCATCACCAACCGCAACTTCATCGAGAAGGCGGCGTTCGACGGTTTCCGCCGCGATGTCACTGACGAGTTCAGTGCGCTTTACGTGGTCGATCTGGGCGGCGATGTCCGGGCCAACCCCAAACTGTCGGGCACCAAGCACAATGTCTTTGGCATCCAGACCGGCGTGGCCATTGCCTTTCTGGTGAAGAAAAAGGCCCCCTCATCCGCCCTTCGGGCACCTTCTCCCGCAAGGGGAGAAGGAAAGTCCTGCGCGATCTTCTACGCCCGTCGCCCGGAGATGGAGACGGCGGAAGACAAGCTGGCATGGCTGGGAACCAGCAAGGCGTCATCACTCGCCTACGAGCATATTGCTGCGGATACCAAGCACAACTGGGTCAACCTCAGCGACAATGACTGGGACACGCTGGTGCCGGTGGCCAGCAAGGCGACCAAGGCCGGCAAGCGCGGCGCGAAGAACCAAGCGATCTTCCAGTTGTTTTCAAGCGGGCTTAAGTCGCAGCGCGACGAGTGGGTCTATGATCCTGACCGTGACACGCTGGCAGCCAAGATGCGGTATCTGGTGGCGACCTACGAGGCAACGCGGCTGGACCGGAGCTTTGCCGGGCACGACACGATCAAGTGGGACGCTGAACTGGATCGCTATTCCAAAACCGGTGTTGCCAAATCATTTGACGATCATTGCATCACGCGTGCCGCATTTCGCCCCTTCACCAGTGAATGGCTCTATTTCGACCGGCATTTCAACGGCAGAACCTACCAGTTGCCGTCCATGTTTCCGCCGGGCGTGGAAAACCGGGTGATTAGTTTCAGTGATATTGCGCACCGGGCCGATTTCTGTGTCGGCAGTTTCGATGGTCCGGTCGATCTCCATTATGGTGCGGCTGCGGATGGATACCAGATCGTCTCTCGCTACCGCTACACTCCCGACGGCACGCGCATCGACAACATCACCGATTGGGCGCTGAAAGAACTCCAGAAGGCGTATGGCAAGAGGCCGCAAGACCGTGATCTGAGCAAGGACGCGATCTTCCATTACGTCTATGGCGTGCTGCATGATCCGGTTTATCGCGAAACCTATGCGCAGAACCTCAAGCGCGAATTTCCGCGTGTGCCGTTCTATCCCGATTTCTGGCGCTGGGCTGATTGGGGCGAAAAGCTGATGGCGCTGCACATCGGCTATGAAAGCGTCGAGCCCTGGCCGCTGACCCGCATCGATGTGCCCGATGCGAAATCGGTCAAGGCCGGTGTCTCGCCGCGCGTCATCCTGAAAGCCGACCGCGACAACGGCATCATCACGCTGGATTCCGAAACGCAGCTCACCGGCGTGCCCGGCTCCGCCTGGGAGTATCGCCTCGGCAACCGCTCCGGCCTCGACTGGATTCTGGACCAGCACAAGGAAAAGAAGCCGAAGGACCCGACCATCCGCGAGAAGTTCAACACCTACCGCTTCGCCGATCACCGCGAGAAGGTGGTGGACCTGCTGATGCGCGTCACCCGCGTCTCGGTCGAGACCGTGGCGATCACGCAGGCCATGCGGAACATGCCGCGCTGACAGGTGCGCCCGCCTCCTTGCAATCACGCAAGCGTGTCCTTGCCGGGCCCTTTCGCAGGCGATTGGCGCATTGAACCGGGCGGGTGCTGATCTATGTTGCTGTTCAGGTATCGGCCTTTGGGAGGGCTGCGCAGTTTTGCGCAGTCCCGTCTGGACGTGCCTTTGGGAGAATGCGCCATGACCTTGTCCACACCCATGACCTCATCCACCTCGCTTTTCGATCCGTCCCGCCGCACGCTTCTGGCTGGTGCCAGCGCGCTCGGTGTGGCCTCAACCCTCGGGCTGCCCACCGGCATCATGCCCGCCAACGCTCAGGGAGCTGCCGTGACCCAGGCCCCAGGTTTTTACCGCTACAAGGTGGGTGACATCACCGTCACCGCCATCAACGACGGCTTCGCCATGCGCCCGCTCGAGGGTTTCATCCGCAATGCCGACATGGCCGATGTGCAAAAGGCAATGGCTGCGGCCTTCCTTCCGGCAACGGCGCTGCCAATCTCCTTCACCACGCTCGTCGTCCAGTCCGGCGGCAAGCTGATCCTGATCGACACCGGCAATGGCGATTCCGGCGCACCGACCTCGGGCCGCTGGATGACGAACTTCAAGGCCGCCGGCTTTGACCCCAAGGACGTCAACACCATCGTGTTCAGCCATTTCCATGGCGACCACATCAACGGTTTCCGCCTGAAGGACGGCACCGCCGTGTTCCCGAATGCCGAAGCCATCGTGCCGGCCGCTGAATGGGGCTTCTGGATGGATGATGCGCGCGCCGCTGCCGCCCCTGACGCCATGAAGGGCGCCTTCGCCAATGTGCGCCGTGTCTTCGGCCCCGTCGCCAAGGACGTGAAGCAGATCGCCGATGGCGCAACCGTCGCCCCCGGCATCACGGCTGTTGCCGCCTATGGCCACACACCGGGCCACACGATGTACCGCATCGCATCCGGCACCGGCTCGCTGATCTCGGCGGCCGATCTCACCAACCACCCGGCGCTGTTCGTGCGCAATCCGGATTGGTCGGCGATTTTTGACATGGATGCCGATGCAGCCCGCGCCAGCCGTCGCCGCGTGCTGGACATGGCCGCCACCGACAAGACGCAGCTCGCCTTCTATCATGCGCCCTTCCCGGCCACCGGTTTCATCGCCAAGGCTGGCACCGGCTTCGAGATGGTGCCCGTGCAGTGGTCGCCGGCTGTCTGAGGCAGGAACTCCAGATCGCATTTTCAGGCCGGGGCGCGAAAGTGCTCCGGCTTTTTTGCTGCCCGGATGGCACAAGGGCATGCTAGGTCTGGTTGACGACAGGTGCGACAGACCCGGCGTGACCCACCCAGACACAGAGCATCATGCCTGACAATTTCAAGACCATCGCCTTCATCGCCAGCGAGGCGCCCGAAGCGCAGACTGCTTTCAGCCGCCTGAGCGCGCGCTATGGCAACACGCCGCCGGAGAACGCCGATGTCGTGGTGGCCCTGGGCGGCGACGGGCTGATGCTGCAGACGCTGCATCGCTTCCTGGGCACCGGAAAGCCGATCTTCGGCATGAACCGGGGTTCGGTCGGCTTCCTGATGAATGACTATCGCGAGGAAGACCTGAAGGCCCGGCTCGACAAGGCCGAATATGCCGTCAGCCACCCGCTGCAAATGCGCGCGACCGACATCAACGGCAAGAGCTTCAAGGCGCGCGCCATCAACGAGGTGTCGCTGCTGCGCCGTTCCTATCAGGCGGCGAAGCTGCGCATCTCGGTGGACGGCAAGGTCAGGCTCGATGAACTGAGCGCAGATGGCGTGCTGCTGGCAACGCCTGTCGGCTCCACCGCCTACAATCTCTCGGCCAATGGGCCGATTTTGCCGCTCAACGCCACGCTGCTGGCGCTGACGCCGATTTCGCCCTTCCGGCCCCGGCGCTGGCGCGGCGCGCTACTGCCCTCGCATGCGCGTGTTTCGATCGCCGTCATGGAAGCCGAGAAGCGCCCGGTCAGCGCCTTTGCCGATCACATCGAGGTCGACAATGTCGTGGCCGTCGAGATCGCCATGGATCACAGCGTCGATCTGGTGATGCTGCATGACCCTGGACACAGCCTCGACGAACGCATCCTGCGTGAACAGTTCGGCTACTGAACCACCCCACCCTCCCGCAAAACCCGAAAACAACCCATGCGGGTTCATGACCTGTTAAGCACTTATAGGTTGTATAGCTCCCAGAGCACAACCGTGAGCGCAGACAGGCCGTCACCATGCGGGTCGACTACGACAAGATCAGGTTTCTGATCATTGATGACAACGCCTTCACGCGGAGGCTCCTGCGCACGCTGCTCTATTCATTCGGAGCACGATTCGTCAGCGAGGCCATCGACGGCACCACGGGCTTCGAGGCCTTCCAGGCTGAATCACCCGATCTGGTGCTGCTCGACTGGGAAATGCCCATGCTCGATGGGCTCGACGTCACCAAGATGATGCGCCACCCGACCGAGAGCCACAATCCCTTCGTGGCGATCCTGATGGTGACCGCACACACCACGCGCCAGCACGTGCGCATGGCGCGCGATGCCGGCATCACCGAGTTCATCGCCAAGCCGATCGCGCCACAATCGGTCTATGACAAGATCCATGCGGCGGTGGCCGACCCCCGCCCCTTCATCCGCACGCTGAGCTATTTCGGGCCGGACCGCAGGCGCGGCGCGCCCAATCTCTGGCGCGGACCCGACCGCCGCAACGGCGAAAAAGCCGAAACCTTTGCCCCGCGTTCCATTGCCGAGAAGGCCAGCATCCGATGAGCAGCAGCAACGCCTTGATGGTCAGCGGCGACAGGCCAGATGTGCGCTATGCCGGAGCCGAGATCAGCTCGGTGATGCAGCTGATGCGCGACGATCTCGTGCTGTGGTTCGAAGAGCAGTTCATGCGCGTCGAGGGGGCGCTGTCGGCCCATTTCCAGCTGGGCGGTCGCCCGCCACGCACGCTTGTCCATGCGTTGCAGGACATTTACGGCCAGGCGGGCAGCTTCGGATATCCACTGGCTGGCCGGCTGGCGCGCAGCATGCACCGCTGGCTGGACCTCGAGGGCCCTGTGCGCAATGCCGTGCTGGCGGCTCATCTCGATGCGATGCGCATCATCCTCAGAGACAATCTGCAAGGCGATGAGCACGCCGTGGCAAACACTCTCGCAGAGACGCTGGAAGAAGCCTTCGGTGCCGTTCAGGCCGAAAATCTGGTCTGAACGGCAGCAGAATACGGGGCCATGCCTTGCACGTTCAGTTTCGCGAAACCAATCTGCGCTTTACTGATGGGCAAACTGGGCGTCGTTTCGATTCGGCGCCTCCCATGTTGCAGCCGGAAAGGGGGTCGCATCTGCTATGCGTGTCGACTTTTCCAAGCTGCGCTTTCTCATCATCGATGACAACACGTTCATGCGGCGCATGATCAAGGCGCTGCTTCACGGCTTTGGAGCGCGCGAGGTGTTCGAGGCCGAGGATGGTGCGGCGGGGCTGGAATCCTTCATGTCGCATTCGCCCGACGTTGTGCTTGTGGATTGGGAAATGCCGATCCTCGACGGGCTTGAAGTGACCCGCATGATCCGCTCGCCCGAGTCGAGCGTGAACCCGTACGTGCCGATCATCATGGTGTCCGGCTATTCCGAGAAGAAGCGCGTGATGCAGGCGCGCGATGCAGGCGTGTCGGAATTTCTGGCCAAGCCCATTTCATCCAAGGCACTCTATGACCGCATCCTCAATGTGGTCGCCTATCCGCGCCCCTTCGTGAAAACCAAGAGCTATTTCGGCCCGGACCGGCGCCGCGGCAGCCAGCAGCACTACACGGGCGTCGAGCGCCGCAAGTCAGAATCCGAACCCATCAATACGCGTTCAGTCGCCGAAAAGGCCAAACACCGATGAGCTGGCAGCCCGCCGCCGTGCCCGGCGCAACAAGAACAACAGACCATGCCGACCACAGCGTCATCGAGCCGCCGCAGACGCTGAAGACGCGCGCGCTCCTGACAGGTGCTGTTGCCGAAAAAGAGCTGGCTGACCAGATGGCGCAGGCCGAGCAGGCCATGGGTCGACTCAAGATCGAGTTTGGCGGCTGGATGGAAAAGGAAGTGCTGCGGCTTGAGGAGAGCTACAGCGCCTATGTCCAGAATCCGAGGCAGGAACGTGATGTGCTCTATCGCGCGCTGCATGATGTGCGCGGCCAGTCGGGCATGTTCGGTTTTCCGCTGGCCGGGCGGATTGCCGACAACCTCTGCAAGCTGCTTGATGTGACATCGCAGGTGCCCTCCGAGATCGTCGGCGCGCATGTCCATGCGATCCGCGCGGTTGTGCGCGAGAATGCGACGTCGCCCGACGATCCGGTCGGCAGCCTGCTGGCGCTGGCGCTGGAAAAGGTCACGAAGGTGCTGGCCGCGCGCGCAGCCGCCTGAGCCGAGGCAATCTGATCCATCAAATCGGGGTTACGCCGCCTGGCGCAGGTCCAGCACGTCGAGCTCGACCAGCAGTTCCGGGTCTGTCTCGATCAGGAAGGCCAGCGCCGCGTCATCCGCCAGGCTGCCTGCAACCTCGGTGGCTTCAAGGCGCGCCGCTTCCGCGTCCACCCGGCGCAGCAGCGCCATCAGCGCACTGGCCTCAGCGCCTTGCATGCTCTCGCATGCAATCAGCACCCGCTCGACAATGCGGCGGCTGATCGTGGCGCGCAGCGTGTCGGTATTGGCAAAGCCAACCTCGTGCAGCGCAGACACGGCCGCTGCAAAAGCTTTGAACAGCCCTTCAGGCAGCCCCGCCTTGCGATAGAGCGCGCGCAGGCCCGTGCCACGACGGTCGTGGATCAAACTTGAAGCGCGCGCCAGCGGCATGCCCGAAAGATCTGCCAAAGCGGCCTCGGCAAGTGCCGGTTCCGCGCTCAGCAGGGAGCGCAGGATCAGCGAGGCCGTGAGCCTGCCTTGCAAACGCAGCTGTGCCACCAGCGCCATCAGCTCGCGCTCGGCACCGTGACCAGCGAGCGAGATCGCAACACGCTCCCCGGATTCGCGCGAGACGCGCTGGCTGCGCTCCGGCGCCATCCAGCCGCAGCCTGATACGAAGGCAGACAAGGCATCCGCAACCTGCGTCGCAATGATCTGGCGCAACGCCAGCGGCAGATCGGGCCGTGCAAGCAGCGCTTCACGCAAGGCACCATTGCGACCGCAACGGTCCAGCAGGCGCTCCAGAGAAAAGCCCGGGATGTCAGCTGTCAGATTCCCGGCCAGCACGACCAGAGCATCCTCGCCTCCCACTTCGCAAAGCGCCGCACAGACAGCAGACGAGAGTTCCATGCGCCCGGCAATGGCCGACTGCGCCTGCGCGTCGCCGATGGCGGCGGCGTCCACAAGATCATCATCAGTCAGCACCGGCGACCGGGCGAGCAGCAGCGCAGATATCTCGTTCTGCTCGGCCAGCAAACCCAGAATGAGCGCGCGCGGTGCATCATCAGAGGTCGCCATCATCACGCCGATGGACTTGCGCACCAGAGGCGAAGGAT
>JAYWHQ010000436.1:0-2657 GCA_043777655.1 Allobosea sp.
TCGTTGCAGATGTCATCGAGCAGCTCTTCCTGCTCGGAAATCGACATCACCACGTTCTTCAGCGCGATGATCTCGTTGATGATGTCGCGGATTTCCTCGCGCGCCGACTCGCCATCGAGCTTGGAGAGTTGCGCCAGATCGATGGCCTCGATCAGCGCGCCAAAAATCATGCTCTTGGTCTGATAATATTCGTCGGAGCGCGGCTTTTCCTGCACGGCAACGGGCGGGGGTGCCGGGGCCTGCAGGCGTGTGACCGCCTCGATGCGCTGGGTCGATGCCGCAGCCGGAGCCGATGCCGCAGGCGCAGAGGCCGAGGCAGCAACGGAGACGGCGGCTGAAGCGCGCTTTCCAAACATCTTTTATCCCCTCGCCCGTCGCATCATGGATCGCGCAGACGTCCTGTTCGCAAGGCGTATCAAACGGGTCTTCATCACGAGGCCTTGCGGCGCATGAACCTGGCCAGAAGTGGTTCCAGCGGATTGCGCCGGCCACGCTTGACTTCTCCGCGGCCGGTCAGGCTGGTCGCGATCTCGACGAAAGCCTCGGCAATTTTGCCGGCAGGCTGGATCTCGGCGATCATCTGCCCGTTGTTCATGGCGGTGCCAAACAGCTGCGCATCGAACGGGATGATGGCCGTCACATCGACGTTGAGCGCCTTGGCAAACTCTGATGGATCGATCTCCGGCCGCTTGGGCATGCCGGTCTGGTTCAGCACGAGCTTGGGGATGCTGTCATTCGGGCGTGCCGCACGCAGCGTGTCCATCAGGTTCTTGGCATTGCGCAGCGAGGCCAGATCGGGCGAGGCGACAATGGCCACCTCTTCGGCGCCAACCACGAGACGGCGGCTCCAGCCGGTCCAGATGTGCGGGACATCCAGCACGATATAGGGCACACTGGCACGCAGCAGCTCGAGCAGTTGATCGACAGCATCCTCGCCAAGGTCGCAGGTGCGGTCCAGCACGGCGGGTGCGGCAAGCAAGGTCAGGTTGTCGCTGCAGCGGGACAGCAAACGGTCGAGCATGTTGGCGTCGAGCCGCTCCGGCGCAAAGATTGCTTCGGCAATGCCCTGTGGCGGATCCTGATTGAAGTTCAGCCCGGCCGTGCCGAAAGCGATGTCGAGATCGGCAATGACGGTCGAAGCATCGAGATTGCGGGCGATTGCCCAGGCCACGTTATGCGCGATGGTCGATGCGCCAACACCACCTTTGCTGCCAATGAAGGCAATCGAGCGCCCAACGCGTCCAGCACCCGGCGCGGCATAGAGTTCAGAGACTGCGCGAACGAGGCCAACCACGTTGATCGGCGCGATGAGGTAATCGCTGATGCCACGGCGCATGAGATCGCGGTAAAGCTGCACATCATTGACATGGCCAATGACGATGACTTTCGTGCCGGCATCACAAAACTGAGCCAGCTCATCAAGATGCCCGATCAGGCTCTGCGGGTTCGAGAGGGTTTCAAGAATGATGACATTAGGCGTTGGCGATTCCCGGAAAGCCTCGACTGCGGCCGCAGGGCCGCCCATCTGGACCTTGGTGTGAACCTTGTCCATGCGCCGGTCACTGGTGGCGCTTTGCAGCACCGCCTGCACATCATGGGTTTCGCAGAAAGCCTGCAAGGTGACACGCGGCACGGGCGCGATCACGCCCTCTGCGGCACTGGCCTGCTCGGCATCAAAGTGAACTTCACCCGACATCAGTTGCTCCCCACCGCGTTGTTGATCTTGGTGGCTTCCTGGCGGTACTCGGTCGATGGATCCTTGCCCTCGCGCAGCTTGTCGATGGCACCCATGCGCTTGACCGTGTCGATGCGGCCTTCCTGGCGGCCACGCACCAGGTCGAGCGGATCGGCGATCTGAGCGGCAAGGTTCGTCTGATAGGAACAGCCGAAATTGCGCATCGGCGTGTTCTCGATATGCTGCTTGAAATTCGAGACACCCGCGTCCTCGTCCCAGATCCCGCACTGGTTGGGCACCTGCGCCTGAAGCGTGGCGTAGGTCAGCCGGATCGGTGCAGCCAAGGTCGGGTCAGCGGGATGATAGGTCGAGATGTTGACGGCGTTGACGCCGTTGCGGGCCAGAACGCTGCGGACAGCGGCCATGGTCTGGCCGGCCGCACGATCGCGGCCTGTGCCTGCAGGAATCTGCGCCATCAAGGCACCACGCCCGCCCCGGCGATAGCCGGCTCCGAAGGCAGCAACATCGTCACTCTGGCGGTCATCAAGACCGGTGCCGGCACGCCCGACGAAGACATCGAGCGTCTTGGGTGCGTCGCGCAGCACGATCGGATGACGCTCGCGCAGATCAGCGGGCACGATCGACCCGGTGGTCTCGCCCTTGCGCATGCAGCCTGCGGAGGCGCTGGCCAACATGATGGCAAGACCCGTCAACGCCAGGACCTGGGCTGATTTGCGGGTGGCATTCGGGTTCGTGCGGGTCATGGGAACGCGTCCTTCACACAGTCGGTTACTGGGGGGTCAGTCAGCAATGAAGCCGACACGACCCTGATAATTCTTCGGAGCACGGCCGCCGGTGCCGTAGATCTTGTTCAGGCGACCCAGCAGGATCGTCTGAGCGTCGTTTGCGTCGACAAAGCCATCATCGGGCCGGGTCAGCTGGCCAGGATCGAGCGGCTTGGCGAGGTAGGGCGTGGCCGAAA
>JAYWHQ010000437.1:0-9021 GCA_043777655.1 Allobosea sp.
GTGAAGCGCAGCGAGCGCCCGTCCGGCGAGCGGCTGAGCCTGATGCCGTCAGAAAGTGTGGCGCGACCTTCCAGTGTGCGGTCAACCGGCAGCATCGCCTCATATTTGAAGCCATTGTCATCGGTCTCGATGAACAGCGTGAGCGGGCGCCCCGTGACTTTCAGATCGGCCTTGGCAGCCTCAATCCTCAGCCGGGTAAAGATCTGCGACAAGGTGAGAAAGGCATTGTCCCAGCTGGCCTGTCCCGAGAAAGAGATCACTGGTTTCGAAACCAGTGCGATCTCGTCAATGTCATTCGGGTCGCCCGGCTTGCCTGCCAGAGTGCTGTCGGGGCCGGGCATGGGCGCGATGCCAGCGGGTGGCGGAGCGGGTTGTGCCTGCACCGGCGGCGTGGCGGGCGCAGGGGCTGCCGGAGGCTGCTGGGCAGGCGCAATCTCGATGGGCCTGGTGTCGGGCACAGTCTCTGCCGGTGTTGCCGAAGGCGGCGGCGCGAGCGGGCGTGTCTCGACAGGTTGCGGCGCGGCAACGCCCGGCGCCGGGGCCTGTGCCATGCCGGGTGCCGCCAGAAGGATCGCCAGCACGCTCACAGCGCTTGCCTGCGCCAGACCCTGCCTCAAATGTGTCCACCGCACCATGCTGCCCGTCCTTGCGTGATTCGCTTCATCAGTGCCTAGCACAAGCGCGAAGCCTGCCGCACTCTGTCAGCAGAAGGGTGGCGTTTTCACGACGATGCCGCCATATAGCGTCCAGTTCGCTGCTTTTGCGAGAAACCATGAGCCCGCTCGTCAATCGTCGTTTTCTCAAGATGAACGGTCTTGGCAACAAGATCACCGTGCTGGACTTGCGCGGCACCAGCTTGCGCGTCAGTGCGCAGGAAGTGCGCGCCATTGCCAGCGACGCGCTTTCCACCTTCGACCAGCTGATGGTGATTCATGATCCGGTTGCCTTCAGCACCGATGCGCTGATCCGCATCTACAACAATGATGGTTCAGAAGCGGGTGCCTGCGGCAATGGCATGCGCTGTGTCGCCTGGGCGATGATGGCTGACCGCAAGATGGGCAACGCAACAAAGACCTCGCTGCTGCTGCAGACCAGAAGCGGTCTGCTCAGCGCAATGCGCGTCTCGGACACGATGTTCACGGTCGATATGGGCGCGCCGAAATTTGGCTGGGAGGACATTCCGCTGAGCGAGCCCTTCCACGACACCAGCCGCTTCGAGCTGCAGATCGGGCCGATCGACGACCCGATCCTGCACACGCCCTGCGCGGTCTCGATGGGCAATCCGCATGCAGTGTTCTTTGTCGATGACCCCTATCGCTTCAATCTGGAGCAGATTGGCCCGATGCTGGAAAACCATCCGATCTTTCCCGACCGTGCCAATATCGGGCTGGCAGCCGTGATGGCGCCAGACCACATCATCCTGCGTGTCTGGGAGCGGGGGGCCGGCATCACGCAGGCCTGCGGCTCGGGTGCCTGTGCGGCGCTGGTGGCCGCTGTGCGGCGCGAGTTGAGCGCGCGCGAGGCCACCGTTTCGCTTCCGGGCGGCGATCTGCGCATTGTCTGGCGAGAAAGCGACAGCCATGTGCTGATGACCGGGCCCGTCGAACTGGAATGGGAAGACGAGCTGGCGGCATTTCCCTTTGCCCAGACGCCCTGATGCCCCCTGATCTTCTCACCTTCGGCTGCCGGCTCAACATCTCCGAAAGCGAGACGATGCGGCATCAGGCCCTGCAGGCCGGGCTTGGTGACGCGCTCATCGTCAACACCTGCGCCGTCACCGATGAGGCGACGCGGCAGGCGCGGCAGGCCATCCGCCGCGCCGGGCGGGAGCAGCCGGGCCGGCCCATCATCGTGACGGGCTGCGCCGCACAGATCGAGCCCGCGCGCTTTGCCGCCATGCCGGAAGTGGCGCGCGTGATCGGCAATGCTGAGAAGTTGATGCCGGAAACCTGGGCAGAGCTTGCCTGCTCGAACAGCCTCAAGGCCGGGGCCGCAGGTGTGTTGGCATCAGAGCGTGTGGCGGTGGGCGACATCATGCAGGCGCAGGGGCTGAACATTGCGCCAGTTTCGCGCTTTACCGATCACACGCGTGGCTTCGTGCAGGTGCAGAATGGCTGCGACCATCGCTGCACGTTCTGCGTCATCCCGTTCGGGCGCGGGCGCTCACGTTCGGCCTTGCCTGACACCGTAATCAGGCAAGTGCTCCAGTTGATCGAGAATGGCGCGGCTGAAGTGGTGCTGACCGGGGTCGATCTCACCAGCTATGGCCCTGATCTGGCCACGCCTGCAACACTCGGTGCGCTTGTGCGCCAGATCCTGCGAGACGTGCCGGAGCTGCCACGGCTGCGGCTCTCATCCATCGACGCCGTCGAGGTGGATGACACGCTGATGGGCCTGATCGCAGACGAGCCGCGCCTGATGCCGCATCTGCATCTGTCGCTGCAATCGGGCGACGACATGATCCTGAAGCGGATGAAGCGTCGGCATTCGCGAGATGAGGCGATCCGCTTCTGCGAGACAGTGCGGCAGCTGAGACCTGACATGGTGCTGGGTGCTGACCTGATCGCCGGATTCCCCACGGAGGATGAGGCGATGTTTGGTCGCTCAGCTGATCTCATCGCCGCTTGTGGGCTGGCGCAGGTGCATGTCTTCCCCTATTCAGCCCGCCCGGACACGCCGGCCGCCCGCATGCCGCAACTGCCTTTGTCGCTGGTGCGCGAACGTGCGGCGCGCTTGCGCGAGGTGGCAGCGAGCGCCTGGGGCGCGCATCTCGACAAGGCTTCCGGCCGAATCCACAATGTGCTGACCGAACGCGGAAATACGGGACGCACGGAAGGTTTCACACCGGTCGCATTCTCCCATGACGTGGAACCGGGCCAGGTCATGCGTTTGGCGATGGCAGGCCATGACGGAAAAAGGCTCATTGCGGCATAAGCCTTGCGTGTGAAACTGGATGAACCACAAGGTTGACCATGCCGTGACACAAGCCATTTCCAACCAAGCCACCATCCGCCGCCTCGAGGCGGCAGAAGCCATCGCCCGCAGCGGCGAACTGGCTGACATCCTGCTCGATTGTGTGGCTGGCGGTGCGTCTGTCTCTTTCATGGCGGAGATGACGGGTGTTGAGGCGCTGGCCTTCTGGAGCAAGGTCGCATCAGGCGTTGCCGCTGGCGAACGCATCCTGCTGGTGGCCGAAGAGAGCGGGCGCCTGCTCGGCACGGTGCAGGTGGTGCCCTCAGGCATCCCCAACCAGCCGCACCGGGCTGATCTTTCCAAGATGCTGGTGCATCGCGACGGGCGCGGGCGTGGGCTTGGGCGCGCCTTGCTGGCTGCCGCCGAACAGGCCTCGCGCGAAGCCGGGTGGTGGCTGATGGTGCTCGACACTGTGGTCGACAGCGCGGGTGACCGGCTTTATGCGCGCGGCGGCTGGCAGGAAGTGGGCATCATCCCGAATTTCGCGCTCTGGCCGGACGGGTCGCTGTGCCCGACGAAATATTACTTCAAGGATTTGCGCGAGGTTTGACCAATCTCGCGTCATTCCGGGGCCGCGCAGCGGAATCCGGAACCCATATGCACCAATGGCAGCAAGGATAAGCCGCATATGCCCGTCATGGCGAGCGCGCGTGAAGCCATCCATATGGCCGCGCCGAGAACTGGATTGCTTCGGGTTGCTCGCAATGACGAGAAGCAGCCCGAATCTGTTTGACGCGCTACTTCCTCACCCGCAGTACCTGACCTTCAGCCGCATCGCTCAGCAGATAGAGCCAGCCATCGGGGCCCTGCCGCACATCGCGGATGCGGGCGCCCATGGTTGTCAGCAGGCGCTCCTCGCCCGTGACCTTTTCGCCATCGAGCGTCAGGCGCACCAGCATCTGGCCTGCCAGCGCGCCGGTGAAGAGCGAGCCCTGCCAGCCGGGAAAGGCGCTGGCGGTATAAAAGGCCGCACCTGATGGCGCGATGGACGGGTCCCAATAGAAAACCGGCTGTTCCATGCCGGGCTTGGCTGTGGCCTCGCCGATCTTCAGGCCGGAATAGTCGATGCCATAGGTGATGACGGGCCAGCCATAGTTCAGGCCTGCACGCGGCGTGTTAATCTCGTCACCACCGCGCGCGCCATGCTCGATGGTCCAGAGCTGGCCGGTCACGGGATGGAGTGCCGCGCCCTGCACATTGCGGTGGCCGATGGACCAGATTTCCGGCGCCCACCCCGTCTTGCCGGTGGCTGCCGGGTTGTCTTTTGGCGCCGCCCCGTCAGCCAGGATGCGCACCACCTTGCCGAGATGGTTGGCCGGGTTCTGCGCCTCGTCGCGCAGGGAATAGCGATCCCCCAGCACGACGAACAGCGCGCCTGTCCGATCAAACACCAGCCGCGAGCCGAAATGCAGGCCGCCGCTGAATCCCGGCATCTGGCGGAAGATGATGTTGACATCTTCCAGCGCCGTGCCTGCTGCATTCAGACGCCCACGCGCCACGCTGGTGCCGGAGCCGCCCGCGCGCGCCTCGGCAAAGCTGAGATAGACCAGCCGCGACACAGCGAAATCCGGCGCGATCACCACGTCGAGCAGGCCGCCCTGCTGGCGGGCCGCGACGCTCGGCACGCCGCTGAGTGCCGGCGAGAGCCTGCCATCGGCGCTCACGATGCGAAGGCGGCCGGGCCGCTCGGTCACCAGCATGCGGCCATCGGGCAGGAAGGCCAGCCCCCAAGGATGGACCAGCCCGGTGGCCACCGTCTCGACCGTCAGCTCGCCCGCGCTGGAGGGAAAGCGCTGGGGAGATTGCGCATGGGCGGATGTGGCCAGCGTGAAAACTGCAATCAGGGCTGCACGACGGAACAGGGACAGGGTCGGGCGCATCGGTTCTGGCTCCAGCGGAATGTGACCATCAGAGCCCGGATGCTGGCTGCGAACAAGGGCGCGATCATGTCGCAGCCTGACGAAATCACCGGTGCAATGCGCAGCACCACAAGAAAGGTGGCGCCAGTCAGAAAAGGCGGCGCCCTGGCAGCGCCGCCTTCATGCTCATCTCCAGACTTGAACGCCCATGCTCATTCCGGCTTCACGCCCGCATCCTTGATGATCTTTTCCCAGGTCGCGATTTCCTGCGCGTGATAGGGGCGGAAGGCCGCCGGGTCGCGCACATTCAGCGAGAAGCCGAGTTTCAGGATGGCTTCAGAGACAGCAGGGCGTGCCAGTGAGGCGCGGATTTCCTTCGACAGGCGCTCCAGCACGGGCGCGGGCGTGGCGGCAGGTGCAAAGAAGGCCGCCCAGGACTCAGCATCCGCCGTGGCAATGCCTTGCTCGCGCAATGTGGGGATGTCGGCGGCGCGCGGATTGCGCTGCGGGCTGGCCAGCGCCAGCGCCCGCATCTGCCCGCCCTGCACCTGCGCCAGCACGCTGGGCAGCGTCGAGTTGGCGATGTCCATGCGGCCGCCCACGAGTTCCTGCACCAGCGGCGCGGCGCCACGGAAGGGCACATGCGTCATCTTGATGCCGGTGCGGGCCATGAACAGCTCCATCGCCAGATGCGAGCCGGAGCCGACGCCGGTGGAGCCATAATTGTACTTGGTCGGGTCCGCCTTCGCCAGCTCGACGAACTCGGCAATGGTCTTTGCCGGCAGATCGTTGCGCACGACAAAGGCGTGCTCGAAGGCGCCAACGCCAGCCAGAGGAGCAAAATCCTTCACCGCGTCATAGCCGGGCTCCTTGAGCAGGAACATGTTGTTGCCATGCGTCTGGTTGTTGCCAAAGACGATGGTGTGGCCGTCGGCATCGCCCTTGGCCACAGCGCGTGTGCCGATGGCGCCAGAGGCGCCGGCCCGGTTATCGACAATCACATTCTGGCCCATGGGGCCTGCCATGTCCTGCGCCACGATGCGGGCGATGGCATCGGTCGGGCCGCCAGCTGGATAGGGCACGACGATGGTGATCGGCTTTGATGGAAAGGCCTGCGCGCGAGCAGAAGACGGCTTGAGAATGGACGGCATGGTGACAGCACCGGCCAGAAGGCCAAGCGCGGAACGACGGTTGAGCATGTATCCTCCGGATAACAACTGAGGCCGCACTGATGGCGGCGATTGGGGCGCAAACTAGGGCGAGTTTCGCCGCTCGTCCACATTGATCGGGATCATTGCTGCAACCGATCAACGGCTTTGTCTTGCGATCCGCTGCGCCCGAGCCTAAACCACGCCCGCGCAAGGTTTTCTGACCCTGCGCATGTCTGCCGTTTTGTCCTGACACCCTGTCTGACCGGAGAAGCACCATGGCCTTTCTTGCCGATGCCCTGAAGCGCGTGAAGCCGTCTGCCACCATCGTTCTGACGCAGAAGGCGCGCGATCTGAAAGCAGCCGGCAAGGATGTGATCTCGCTCTCGGTCGGCGAGCCCGATTTCGACACGCCCGACAACATCAAGAACGCCGCCATCGACGCCATCCGCCGCGGCGAGACGAAGTACACGCCCGTCTCCGGCATTCAGCCTTTGCGCGAGGCGGTTGCCGCCAAGTTCAAGCGCGAGAACAATCTCGACTACAAGCCCTCGCAGACCATCGTGTCCACCGGCGGCAAGCATGTCATCTACAATGCGCTGCTGGCGACGGTGAACCCCGGCGACGAGGTCATCTGTGTGGCGCCCTATTGGGTGAGCTATCCCGAGATGGTGGCGCTTTGCGGCGGCACGGCCACCTTCTGCACCGCCTATCAGAAAGACAATTTCAAGCTGCAGCCGGAAGAGCTTGAGCGCGCCATCACGCCGAAGACCAAGTGGGTCATTCTCAACTCGCCGTCGAACCCGACAGGTGCGGCCTATACCCATGCCGAGATGAAGGCGCTGACCGATGTGCTGATGCGCCATCCCCATGTCTGGGTGCTGACCGATGACATGTATGAGCACCTGACCTATGGCGCCTTCAAGTTCGTGACACCGGCCGAGGTGGAGCCCGCTCTCTATGAGCGCACGCTGACCATGAACGGCGTGTCCAAGGCCTATGCCATGACCGGTTGGCGCATCGGCTATGCGGCTGGGCCGCAACATCTGATGAACGCGATGGATCTGGTGCAGGGCCAGCAGACGTCCGGCACCTCGGCCATCTCGCAATGGGCCGCTGTCGAGGCGCTGAGCGGCAGCCAGGCACATCTGCCAGTGTTCAAGCAGGCTTTCGAGCGCAGGCGCGATCTGGTCGTCTCCATGCTCAACCAGACCAAGGGCCTGAAGTGCCCGGTGCCGGAAGGTGCGTTCTACGTCTATCCGAGCTGTGCCGAACTGATCGGCAAGACAACAGCATCCGGCAAGGTGATCGAGACCGACGAGGATTTTGTGCTGGAGCTGCTGAACCTTGAAGGCGTCGCCGCCGTTCATGGCTCGTCCTTCGGGCTTGGCCCGAATTTCCGCATCTCCTACGCCACCAGCGACGAGAAGCTGGAAGAGGCCTGCCGGAGAATCCAGCGCTTCTGCGCCGAGCTACGCTGAAGGCAGACTCCGGCGTCAACGCTGGGGTCTCAACACAACGTGACTTGGCGTGTGGCCGCCCTCGCCCTATCTCCAAGGGCATGAAAGCAACGCTCCTCTTCTCTTTTGTGATGCTTGGCTTGGTGGGCAGCCCCGCTCTGGCTCAGGTGGCCACCCCGCCCGCCATGTCCGTGCGCGAGGCGCATGCCGCCACCAAGGCGGGCCAGGTCATCCTCGTCGACATTCGCCGCCCGGAGGAATGGGCCGATACGGGTGTGGCTGAAGGCGCGATCAGGCTCGACATGACCTCGCCGATCTTCGAGGCGCGGCTGGCAGGCTTGCGGGCAGAAAACCCCGGCAAGCCCATCGCCATCATCTGCCGCACCGCCAACCGCACCCGCGCCGTTCAGGATATTCTGGGCAAGCGCGGCTGGCGCGATCTCGTCAACGTCAAGGGCGGCATGCTCGGCGACGGCCAGAACACCGGCTGGCTGGCCGAGAAGCTGCCGCTGCAATAGTCCCGGGCCTGAATATCGTTCAGGCCTTTCCAATGCTGCCAAGAAGCCAATCTGATATCCGTCATTGCGAGGCGCAGCCGAAGCAATCCAGCTGTCGCACGGGTCAGAGCATTCCGCTTTCAGGAAAAGAACTGCTTCTGAACGGACGTACTGGATTGCTTCGTCGCTTTGCTCCTCGCAATGACGGCTGAGGCATTTTCAGCCGTATTCAACAAGTCAGACGCGTCCTCTACTTCGCCAGCTTCTCGACATTCCAGAACGTCATCACGCCCGGCACGGCGAGCAGGCCCCTCAGTTGCGGCGAGTGCGCGACAGGCTGGAACCATTGGCCGAAGGGCACATAGGGCACCATTCTGTAGGCACTCTCCTGCACCTGAACCGCGAGCTTCATGCGCTCGTCTGCCGTGCGGCTGCGGCTGAACGCGTCGATCAGTGCCTGGTGCCCGACATCGCAGGGCCAGCCCGGCCAGGCCTTCTCGCAGCTCGCCTGCATCGGCACATTGCCGACCGGGTCTGACGAGCCAATGCCGTTCCACCAGGTGAGACCGAGATGCCAGCCGCCCTCAGCGGGCAGTTTCCGGCTGGCGCGGCGCTGCGACATGGTGGCGAAATCCATCGTCTGCAGGTCGACATTGACGCCAATGGAGCGCAGATCCTGCGCCAGATATTGCGTGGCCGCGGACAGGAACGGAATGTCGGTGGGGTGCAGGATGACGATGGGCTCGCCCTTGTATCCGGCTTCCGCCAGCAGCGCCTTGGCCTTCGCCTTGTCCTTGCCGAAGGTGGGCTCCCAGCCAGCCTCGGTCGCGAAAGGCGCGCCGCAGACGAAATAGGCGTGGCACTCGCGGAAGAATTCCGGATCACCGAACATCACGCTGAGGTAGTCGGCCTGATTGACCATATAAAGCAGCGCGCGGCGCGCTCGCACATCATCGAAAGGTGGGTGCAGATGGTTCATCCGCATCATGCCCTGAAAGCCGAGCTTGTTGGTCGTTGTCAGCACCTGGCCCCGCCGCTTCAGCAGCGGGTGCAGGTCGGTTGGCGGGTTCTCCAGAAAATCGAC
>JAYWHQ010000438.1:0-2647 GCA_043777655.1 Allobosea sp.
ATTCATGATGACGGTCAGCCCGCGTGCTTCCGCCCGCGCGGCGGCCTCCGCGTTGAACACCGAAAGCTGCATCCAGATCACCTTCGGCAGCGGTTCCAGCGCCAGAGCCTCATCCGTGATCGGCCCGGCTGCCTCGGAATTGCGGAAAATCTCGACCATGTCGACGGGTTTCGGGATGTCCTTCAGCGCGCCATAGACCATGCGTCCAAAGAGTTGCTGGCCTGGCAGCCCCGGATTGACCGGGATGACGTCATAGCCCCGGTCAATCAGGTATTTGGTGACGATCCAGCTCGGCCGTGCTTCGTTGTTCGAGGCACCGACCAGCGCGATGGTCTTCACGCTTTTGAGAATGTCGCGGATCAGGCTGTCGGGGTAGCTGTCGTGATTCATCATGACAAGATGAGCTTTGCAGCGGCAATCATCAAGACGATGGCGAGCGCTTTCAGCAGGATGGGCACAGCCAGTTTTGAGATACCCAGCGTGGTGCCGATCAGCCCGCCGGCGAAGACGGCGCCGCCGAACAGCCAGATGTCAGGCGGCAGGTTGCGCGTCGTCATGAGGTTGCCCGCCAGCCCGGCAATGGAGTTGCACAGGATGAACGCCGCTGCCGTGCCAGACGCGCGCCGCGTCTCGGACCAGCCCAGGAACAGCAGCAGCGGCGACAGGAAGATGCCGCCGCCCGTGCCCGTCAGCCCCGAGAGCGTGCCGATGCCAGCGCCAGCGAGCACAGCCAGCCAATGGCGCGGCGGCGTGGGGTTTGTATTCCACCTGAAGGCGCCCGGCCAAAGCAGCCGGAAGGCGGTGAACATCAGGACGGCCCCCAGCAACGGCCGGTAGATCGCTGGCGGCACACTCAGGCCCCCGGCGATGAACGCCATCGGGATCGAGCCCGCCAGCAACGGCCAGAGCATGCGCCAGTCCGTCAGCCCCGAGCGCGAATAGCGGACTGTGCCGAGTGTGCCGACAATGATGTTCAATGTCAGCGCGGTGGGGCGCATGACGGCGGGCGGCACGCCAAACAGCGCCATCGCGGCCTGATAGGCCGACGAGCCCGCATGGCCAACGCTGGAATAGAGCGCAGCGCCCAGAAACATGAGGACGGCAAGCGCGATTTCCTGCGAGAAGGGCAGCAGCATGGGCGGGTGCTGGCGGACGCAAAGTGCATCAGCCGCTTTCGGGTTGGAGAGAGGTGCGAAAGCTCCCGCCGGAGCCAGCTTGGTGCCGCGACGCACAGAAGCAGCGGCGTCAGACTGTGCCAGCCTCCAGCCCGCGTCAAGCGTTTGGTGATAGGCAAGCCCTATCAGGCGACTTAAGCGCCGCGCCACTCAGGTGCACGCTTTTCCATGAAGGCGCCGATGCCCTCTTCGGCGTCGCGCGCCAGCATGTTTTCCACCATCACAGCGCTGGCATGCACATAAGCATCAGCCAGCCCCATTTCACGCTGCGCATAGAAGGCCTGCTTGCCGATCTTCAGTGTCAGCGGTGATTTTGCAGCAATGATCGCAGCCATTGCCTGCGCTTGCACCAGCGCCTCGCCCGCCGCCACCACACGGTTGACCAGCCCCATGCGGGCGGCATCATCCGCGCTCACCATTTCGCCAAGCAGCAGCATTTCCATCGCGTGCTTGGCGGAAAGATTGCGCGACAGCGCTACCATCGGCGTGGAACAGAACAGCCCGATATGGACGCCGGGTGTGCAGAATTGCGCATCAGTGCCCGCCACCGCCAGATCACAGCTCGCCACCAGCTGGCAGCCCGCCGCTGTTGCCACACCTTCGACTGCCGCAATGACAGGCTGGGGCAGGGCGGTGATGGCCTGCATCATGGCGGCGCAACGCCCCAGAACATCCGCGAAATAGGCGCGGCCCCGGTCCGCATCCGCCCGGCGCGCGCTCATCTCCTTGAGATCGTGGCCTGCGCAGAACACCGGCCCTTCAGCCGCCAGAATGACAGCGCGCACGGAAGCATCCGTTGCGATCCGCGCCAGTTCCCCGGTCAGCGCCGCCAGCGTCGCCTCCGACAGCGGGTTGCGGCTGGCCGGGCGCGACAAGGTCAGCCTTGCAATGCCGCCCGCATTCTGCCGCAGCAGCGGGGCAGGCATTGTCGTCGAAAGTGGCGCGTGCGTGTTCATCTCATCGGGCCCCGGCGTGGACGGCCATTGTCTGGCTTCGCCAGCCATGCTGCAAGGGGGATGACAACAAGGTTTGCCAGAGCCGAGGCCCGACTTTCCATGCCGATGATGACCGCCGCCGAAATCGACGCCTTTCTCGAAGCCGAGTTTCCGCAAATCCACATGGGCGGGCGGACTTATCATGTCGAGGCGGTGGGGCCGCTCAGCGCCCGCATGCGCTGCGACTATCACCCGCGCCATGTCCGCCCCGGTGGAACGATTTCCGGCCCCACCATGATGGCGCTGGCGGATCTCGCGCTCTACGTGGCCATCCTCGCGCAGATCGGCCCGGTGGGGCTCGCCGTCACCACGAGCCTCAACTTCAACTTCCTGCGCAAACCCGCGCAAGCCGCGCTGATCGCCGATTGCCGCCTGCTGAAGCTTGGCAAGCGGCTGGCCATCGGGGAGGTGTTGATCCGCTCGGAAGGCAGCGCTATGGACAACGCCGACGCCATCGTCTGCCACGCGACGGGGACG
>JAYWHQ010000439.1:0-2643 GCA_043777655.1 Allobosea sp.
TCCCAAGGCACAGGTGCGCAACTTTGACGGCAATGCCGGCACGATCACCGAGGCTGATGCCCTCATCGCCTATCTCCAGGTGCTGGGCACATTGGTCGACATCAAGCTCTATGACAACAAAGCCAACCTGCGCTGAGGACCGACATCATGAAAGAGACCTACGCCTTCCTGGCGCATGTCGCCCAGTCCGCCGGGCTTTTGTACTTCATGGCGATTTTCTGCGGCATGGCGCTTTACGCATTCTGGCCATCCAACAAGTCCAAGTTTGACGACGCGGCAGCCATCCCGCTCAAAGAGGATTGAGTTCTGGCAATGAGCAACAACACGCACCAGCATATCGACGAAGTCACAGGCACTGCCACAACCGGCCACGAATGGGATGGCATCCGGGAACTCGAAACGCCCATGCCGCGCTGGTGGCTCTGGACGCTGTATCTCTGCATCATTTGGGCTGTTGGCTATTGGGTCCTCTATCCAGCCTGGCCGCTGCTGAGCGACAACACGCGCGGCATGCTGGGCTATTCCTCACGCGCCAATGTCGCACTTGAACTGGACGCGCTGAAGCAGCAGCGCGCCGTGATGGCGACCGGGCTCGAGACTGCCTCGCTCGAGCAGATCAGGACCAATCCTGACCTGTTCCGGATGGCCAGCGCCCGTGGCAAGGCTGCCTTTGGCGACAATTGCTCGGGCTGCCATGGCCTCGGCGGCGGCGGGGCCAAGGGCGGCTATCCCAACCTGAATGATGATGACTGGATCTGGGGTGGCTCGCTCGACCAGATCCACACGACATTGCTGCATGGCATTCGCTGGACGGCCAGCGCAGACACGCGCCTTTCGCAAATGCCGGCTTTCGGTGGCAAGGATGCCATTCTGAAGCCAGCCGAGATCGATGCGGTCGTCAGCTTCGTTCGAAGCCTTTCCAGCCTGCCGGCAGACCCCGCCGCCAAGCCCGATCCCGCCAGACCGGAGCCCGTGAAAATAGCAGAAGGTAAAGAGCTTTACGCCACCAATTGCGCCGTCTGTCATGGTGAAGCCGGAAAGGGCAATCCAGAGTTGGGCTCTCCCAACCTGACCGATGCTATCTGGCTGTATGGTTCGGACGTGAAGGCGATCACCGAAACCATCAAGTACAGCCGCGCGGGCGTCATGCCGGCCTGGCAGGACAGGCTTGATCCGGTGACGATCAAGGCAATCACGGTCTATGTTCACAGCCTTGGCGGCGGCCAATGAGCCTGCAGGATAACCAGGCGGATATTCCCTTCTTTGCGCCATCGCCGAAGGTTTATCCGCAGAAGGTTTCCGGCACTTTCCGTCGCATCAAATGGGCTGTGCTCTTCGTCACGCTTGGCATCTATTATTTCCTGCCTTTCGTGCGCTGGGACCGCGGCCCCAACCTGCCGAACCAGGCTGTGCTGATCGATTTTGACCGGATGCGGTTCTATTTCTTCTTCATCGAAATCTGGCCGCAGGAATTCTACTACCTCACAGGCTTGCTCATCATCGCAGCCATCGCGCTCTTTTTGATGAATGCCGTCGCTGGCCGCATCTGGTGTGGCTATACCTGTCCGCAGACCGTCTGGTCTGATCTGTTCCTGCAGGTCGAGCGGCTAATCGAGGGCGACCGGCGCGACCGGATAAAGCGCGACGCCGGCTCGTGGGACGCCCGGACATGGTCACTGAAGATTGCAAAGCACTTCGTCTGGCTGATGATCGCGTGGTGGACGGGCGGGGCATGGGTACTGTATTTCAGCGACGCGCCAACGCTGGTCCGCAGCCTCGCGACAGGCACGGCGCCGTTCGCGGCCTACATGTGGATCGCGATCCTCACGTTCACGACCTATGTCTTCGCAGGTCATCTGCGCGAACAGGTCTGCCTCTACATGTGCCCATGGCCACGCATTCAGGCCGCGCTCACCGATGAACACGCCCTCAATGTTGCCTATCGCTATGACCGCGGTGAACCGCGCATGTCGGTCAAGGAGGCAAAGCGGCATGAACTAGCCGATGAAAAGGCCGGGGACTGCATCGATTGCTTTCAATGCGTCGCGGTTTGCCCCACCGGCGTCGACATTCGCGAAGGCTCGCAACTCGGCTGCATCCAGTGCGGTCTCTGCATCGATGCGTGCGATACCGTCATGGGCAAGGTTGGCCGCAACCCAGGGCTCATCGGCTATGACAGCGATGACAACATCCAGGCCCGTGCAGCAGGCAAGCCGACCAGCTATCGCCTGATCCGGCCAAGAACCGTGCTCTATGCGGCAGTCATCGCGATTGTTGGCGGCGCTATGGTCTACCAGCTTGCGACGCGGGCCACCGCGTCGATCAATGTTCTGCACGAGACGAGCCCGCTTTTCGTCACGCTCCGGGATGGCAGCATCCGCAATGCCTATCTCGTCCGGCTGGCCAACAAGCGGCCTGAGTCGAGGCCTTTCGCGCTCACGGTGGAAGGACCGCTCGGCATCCAGATCGAGGCGATTGGTGTGCCGGCAACTGCAGACTGGCGCCCCGTGGTCGAAGTCGGACCCGACCAGACGCGCGAGGTGCGCGTGCTCGTGACGGTGCCGCGTGGCGCGATCACGGAAAAATCGAGCATGATCTGGATCAAGGCCGCAGACCTTTTTGCAGGCGAGGATGTCTTGGCAC
>JAYWHQ010000440.1:0-8952 GCA_043777655.1 Allobosea sp.
AATGCCCACAAGTGTCAGCATCTCGACGGCGCGCGCCTCTGCCTGAGCCGCATTCAGCCCCTGATGCAGACGAAGCGTCTCGCCGATCTGGCGGCCAACCGTCAGCACCGGATTGAGCGAGGTCATCGGCTCCTGAAAGATCATGCTGATCTCATTGCCGCGAATGGCGCGCATCTCGCGGTCAGACAATTCCAGCAGGTTGCGGCCCAGAAAGCGGATCGCGCCCGCGATCTTGCCCGGCGGCTCCGGTATCAGCCGCAGGATCGACATGGCGGTGACAGATTTGCCGCAGCCGCTTTCGCCAACCACAGCCAGCGTCTCGCCCGCCTCGATGGCGAAGGAGACCCCATCGACCGCGCGGTTGATGCCATCCGGTGTGCGGAAATGGGTTTGCAGATTGTCGATTTCGAGCAGCGCCATCGGTCAGAGCCTTTTGGCCATGCGCGGGTCCAGCGCGTCGCGCAGGCCGTCGCCCAGCAGGTTCACGGCCAGCACCGTGATCGAGAGGAACAATGCCGGGAACAGGATGATGAAGGGCTTCACCTGCCAGAGCGCCCTGCCCTCGGCCATGATGTTGCCCCAGGACGGAACCGTGGGCGGCACGCCTGCGCCAATGAAGGAGAGGATCGATTCGACGATCATGGCGCTGGCGCAGATATACGTCGCCTGCACGCTCATCGGCGCCAACGTGTTGGGCAGGATGTGACGCAGGATAATCATCGGTGTGCGGGTGCCAGCCGCAATCGCTGCCTCGACATAGGGCTGCTCGCGCAGCGACAAGACGACACCGCGCACGAGCCGTGCCACACGTGGAATCTCCGCCAATGTGATGGCGATGATGACGTTCTGGATCGAGCCGCGCGTCAGCGCCATCAGCGCAATCGCCAGCAGGATCGGCGGGATCGACATCATGCCGTCGATCACCCGCATGATGATGGCATCGGCCCAGCGCACGAATCCAGACAAGAGGCCGATGGTCAGGCCGATGATCGAGGCAAACAGCGCGACGCAGAAGCCAACCGTGAGCGACACGCGCGCGCCGTAAAGCACGCGGGAATAGATGTCGCGGCCCAACATGTCGGTGCCGAACCAGTTGAGCCCGGAAGGTTCGCGCGTCCGCTTGGACGTGGCGAGTGCGGTTGGATCCACCGTGAACAGAAGCGGCGCGAAGATCGCGATCAGGATCATCATCGCGATGAGCCCGCCGCCAATTGCAATCGCCGGGTTCTTTTTCACAAAGCCCGAGAAGCCTTTCTTCGGCTTCTGCGGCGGCAGCACATCGGGCTGCTCGGGCGCTATCGCCAGACCTTCTGGAATGACGAGCCCCGCAGGCAACGCAACATGTGCCCCGGATCCGGCTTTGGTGAGGGGCGCACTCAATACCGGATCCTCGGGTCAAGCAGCGTGTAAAGCAGGTCAATCAGGAGGTTGATGATGACATAGGTGAAGCTGAACAGCAGCACGACGCCCTGAATGACCGGATAGTCACGCCGCAGGATCGCGTCGACCGTCAGGCGGCCGAGGCCAGGAATGGCGAAGACGCTCTCGGTCACCACAGCCCCGCCAATCAGCAGCGCGATGCCGATGCCGATGACAGTCACAATGGGCACAGCGGCATTCTTGAGCGCATGCAGGAACAGGATGCTGACCTGCCCCACGCCCTTGGAGCGGGCCGTACGCACATAGTCCTGCTGCAGCACATCCAGCATCGTGGCGCGCGTGATGCGGGCGATCAGCGCGATATAGACAAAGCCCAGCGTGATCGCGGGCAGGACCAGATTTTCAAGCCAGGGCCAGAAACCACGCGCCATCGGTGTGTAGCCCTGCACCGGGAACCAGTCGAGTTCCAGCGCAAAGACATAGGCCAGCAGATAACCGATGACGAAGGACGGCACGGAAAAACCGATGACGGCAAAACCCATCACGGTGCGGTCCACCCAGGTGCCGGATTTCCAGGCGGCCAGCACGCCCATGGGAACAGCAATCGAGACCGCCAGGATGAGGGTGAGTGTCATCAGCGAAACGGTCGGCTCCAGCCGCTGCTTTATCATCGCGGTCACCGGCAGGCCGGTAAAGATCGAGAGGCCCAGATCACCTCGAAGGATGTTGAAGAACCACTCGCTGAACCTGACCAGAAACGGCCGGTCGAGGCCCAGACCCTGCCGGATGCGCTCGACATCGGCAGGCGACGCCTGATCGCCTGCGATCACGGCTGCGGGATCGCCAGGTGCCAGATACAGCAGGCTGAAAACGAACAGTCCGACAACACCCATGACCGGGATCGTCGCCAGCAGACGTTTGATGAGATAGCGCAGCACGCGGGGGAAAACTCCTTAAGGTGCAATATCATGAGGTCAAAGGTTTGATAAGGCCAATGCACTTTTCGCATGGGCCCGCAGCCGTCGCTCGTATCTGGATCGCTGCGCAGGCAAGTGGGCGGGCATCGGGGCCATCACATGACAGCCCCGATGTGCAACCTGCATGAAACGCCGTCGCGGCATCAGGCCGTTTTTGCCACATCCCAGAAGAACGGCAGCGGGCCCTTGGTGACGCCGGTGACGTTCTTGCGCCATGCCTGATAGGACAGGAAAAACCCGGTCGGGGCGTAGACCACGTTCTCCATCGCAGCCTGATTGAGCCGTGCAATCGCGGCCTTCTCGCCGGCCAGATCGGGCGCATCGAACCAGTTGTTGACCTCGGTCTCGATCGCCGGAATATCCGGCCAGCCGAACCAGGCCTTGTCGCCATTGCCGCGCACCGCCGTGTAGGATGACGGATTGATGCAATCGGCGCCGGCATGCCAGGTGTGGATCATGCTCCAGCCGCCCTGGGCCGGCGGGTCTTTCTTGGCGCGGCGGGCGCCGACAGTGCCCCAGTCGGTGGCGACGAAATCGACATTCATGCCCAGCCGTTTCAGCAGGTCAGCAGTGACATCGCCTTGGGCCTTCACAGGTGGCAGATCCTGTCCGACCACACAGACCACCGGCTGGCCCGAGTAACCGCTCTCGGCCAGAAGGCGCTTGGCGGCATCAAGGTTGCGCGGGCCTTTCAGGATGTCGCCTCCGGCCTCGGTATACAGCGGTGTTCCGGGCGTGAAGAAGCTTGGCAGCGGCTTCCACAGGTTGTTGTCGGAGCCGACGATGGCGCGCATGTAGTCTTCCTGGTTCATCGCCATCATCACGGCGCGCCTTGCCTTCACATCATTGAAGGGCGGCTGCAGGTGGTTCATGCGGAAGGAACCGATATTGCCCAGCGGGTCGGCAATATCGACATTGATGTTGCGGTTGCGCTTGAGCACCGGCACCAGATCAGTGAGGGCCAGTTCCCACCAGTCGATCTCGCCATTCTGCAAGGCCGCGGAAGCGGTCGCCGCATCAGGCATGATGATCCATTCGATCCGGTCAACGAGCATGCGCTTGCCGCCGGCGAGCCACGAGGCCTTTTCGGCGCGCGGCACGTAGTCTGCGAACTTCTCGAACACCGCCTTGGCGCCTGGCACCCATTCATTGCGCACGAACTTCATCGGGCCGGACCCGACATATTCCGTGATCTGCTGGAATGGATCGGTCTTGGCGATGCGCTCGGGCATGATGAAGGAACAGGGCGCATTGTTCTTGGCCAGCGCGAGAAGCATTTTCGGATAGGGCTTCTTCAGCGACCAGCGCACGGTGTTGTCATCGACAGCGACAATCTCGTTCTGGATGGCGCGGATCATCAAGCCCATCGGGTCGCGTGCCGACCAGCGAATGAGGCTGGCAACCACATCCTTGGCCAGAACTGGTGTGCCGTCATGGAACTTGAGGCCGGAGCGCAGCTTGAAGGTCCAGGTCAGGCCATCTGCCGAGACGCTCTCGCTTTCAGCCATCTGGCGGCGCGGTGTCAGGGTGTCATCGACGCCGTACAGTGTGTCCCAGACCAGGGCTGCGGCATTGCGCACGACATATTGCGTGCCCCAGATCGGGTCGAAATTCGCAAGGTTGGCCTGCGGCACGAACCGCAAGGTCTTCGCAGCTGCGTTCTGCGAAATAGCCGGCATTGAAAGCCCGCCAGTTGCGGCAAAAGCGCTGGTTCCGGCGGCTGTCTTCAGAAATGTCCTGCGGTCCATGGTAGCTCGACTCCCCTTGCTGCAATGGCCTCTGACGGGCCCTATCCGATGCACTGTAAGAAGCGGAATTTCCGCTGGCAATGCACAGTTGACATGTCAGTGCCCACAATCGACGCATGATGCGCAAGTTGCATCATTGATGAAGCCCAAGCACAACCCATGCCATTCGGCTGGCAGGTGCGCTCATGCCTTCCCGCGCGGAGCGCTGATCGTGGCAAAAGGGCACGCCCGCTCATAAGCACGGGCGGCGCGCAACACGGTCAGATCATCACCAAAAGCCCCGACAATCTGCAATCCAGCCGGCAATCCGGCCTTTGTCAGCCCGCAAGGCACGGAGGCTGCAGGTTGCCCGGTGATGTTGAACGGATAGGTGAAGGGCGTCCAGGCCGTCCAGTCGTCGCCATATCGGCCATGCGCAGGCGTGTCGCGTCCTGCCTCGAATGCGGGCAGAGGCAACGTTGGCGTGAGCAACAAATTATATTTTGCATGAAACTTGGTCATGACCTGCGCGAGGGCGTTGCGCCGGTAGAGCAAGGCATCGACATAGGCTGCGCCGGAAACGCCCTCGCCTGCCACAGCCATGGCGACCAGGCGCGGGTCCATCTTCTTGCGCTGGGCCGCATCGAACGGCGCGAGTGCCAATGCCGCACCTGCTGACCACAACGTGCGCAACAGATCGATGGGGTCGGCAAAGCCCGGATCAACCTCCTCGACATCGGCGCCAAGTTCGCCGAAAATTTTCGCTGCCTTCGCCGTAAGTCTCGCGATTTCAGGATCAACCTCGATATTCTGGCCAAGCTTTGACGACCAGCCGATGCGCAAGCCTTTGACGCCCTTGTTGAGAGCCTTGGTAAAATCCGGCGGCGCAGTCACCATCGCCGTCATGTCACGCAGGTCCGGTCGGGCCAGCGCATTCATGGCCAGGGCTGCATCGCGCACGGTGCGCGCGAGTGGACCGACATGGGCCAGAAAGCCCATGGTCGAGATCGGGTGGGCTGGCACGCGCCCATAACTCGCCATGAAGCTGAACACGCCCGTGAAAGCAGCCGGAATGCGCACCGAGCCAGCTGCATCCGTGCCGACATGGATGCAGCCCAGATTGAGCGCAGCGGCGGCAGCGGCGCCGCTCGATGAGCCACCTGTGCCGGTTGAAATGTCCCACGGGTTGCGTGTCGCGCCCGTCAGGGGCGAATCGGCAGCCCCCTTCCAGCCGAATTCCGGCATCGTGGTCTTGCCGATGATGACGGCACCTGCCTCCTTCATCCGGGCCACGGCAGGCGCATCTTCCGTGCAGGCTGCGTCAGATGTCTGCGCCGATCCGCGACGGCAGGGCAGCCCGATCATGTTCAGGTTGTCCTTGATCGTAACCGGCACGCCGTCGAGCTGCCCAAGAGCCTTGCCTTTGCGCCAACGCTTCAGCGACGCCGTGGCGGCTTTCAACGCGCCCTCCTCGTCAAACAGCACGAAGGCGTTGACCGCCGGCTCGCAGGCTCTGGCGCGTTTCAGCGCATCCTCTGCGACCTCAGGTGGCGACAGATCGCCGCGCGCATAGGCCTTGCGCAGATCATTGGCCGAAAGTGCACTGATGGCGGGCATCGCATGATCCATGGGCTTCGTGGCTGTGCCACATCAAAGCCGAGGAACGTTCTGGCGACAATCCGTGCCGTTCTGTCGTCGCTGAAAGACCTTGGGCTGGAAATGCATGGCGTTCCGCGCCGCCCTTCGTGTTTCCCCTTCTGCAGGCGTCTTCATCTCGAAGTGCTCAAACATTGGGCCCGTCGCAACGCCCATGGTATTCACGTGTCCGTCAGAGGCATTGCGACGCGCCATGAATGGTTTATTGCTCGCTGCATTCTGTTTTCGGACTTGGGTGTTTCATGTTGAAGAATGGCTGGTTCTGGGGCGCATTGGTTGTCGCAGGCGGAGCTGTTGCCGCTGCTGCGGGTCTGCACATGACAGGTCGGCCGATCCCATGGCCGCTCAGCTACATTCCTGTTGCCTCCTATCTGCCAGCGCAGCCAAAAGACGCCGCAGCAGCCAAGCCAGGCACACCACCCGCCGCGACACCGGGCGCGGCTGGCGGGACGGCCGGCGGTCGCCCCCCTGTGTCTGTCATCACGGCCAAGGCCGAGCGCAAGCCCATGCCGGTGCGGCTTGAAGCCATCGGGACCGTGCAGACATTGTCGAGTGTCATCGTGCGGTCGCGCGTCGACAGCCAGATCATCGAGGTCGGCTTCAACGACGGTCAGGTTGTCAAGCAGGGTGACCTGCTGTTCAGGCTCGACTCCCGCCAGATCGAAGCGCAACTGAAGCAGTCCGAGGCACTGGTCGCACGCGACAGGGCATCGCTGGTATCAGCCGAGGCTGATCTGAAGCGCGCGGAGGAACTGGCCAAGCGCGATTTCGGCACCGATCAACGGCTCGATACCTCTCGCGCACTGGTCATGACCTTGCGCGCTTCCATTCGCGGCGGCGAGGCGGCGGTTGAGGGTCTGAAGGTCCAGCTGAGCTACTACACGATCACGGCGCCTGTCGGTGGCCGCGTCGGTGTGGCGGGCTTGAAGGCTGGCAACATCGCCAAGAGCGGTGACAGTTCGGTGCTTCTGGCCACGATCAATCAGGTCGATCCCATTTATGTCACGTTCTCTATGCCCCAACGCCATCTGCCAGAAATCCGCGAGGCCATGATCAAGGGCAACGCCATTGCGCTGGCGACGCCGCAGGGCTTTGCCAAGGGCGTCGAAGGCAAGCTTGCCGTCGTTGACAACGCCGTGGACGCCACTACGGGCACGATCATGCTGCGAGCGCTTTTCGACAATCCGGGCGAGGTGCTCTGGCCTGGCGCCCTTTGCCAGGTGCGGGTCACGCTTTCGACTGAACCCGATGCCATCACAATTGCCCGTGATGCCGTGCAGACGGGGCAGAATGGCACTTACGTCTTTGCTGTCACGAATGGCATCGCGCAGGCCAAGCCTGTTGTCGTCAATCGGATCGTTGACGGGCTCGCCGTTCTGACGTCCGGGCTGACAGGCGACGAAACCATTGTGGTGGATGGCCAGCTGGTGCTGACCAATGGCGCGCGTGTGATCGAGCGGCCGCCGGGCGGCGGACCGCCGGCGGGCGGGAGGCCACCTGCTGCCAGCCCAACCACGCAACGCGGGAGCCAAGGCTGATGTCCCTTCCAGAGCTTTGCATCCGTCGTCCCGTCATGACGACCCTGCTGATGATGACCTTCCTCATCTTCGGCCTCTTCGCCTTCCGGCAGCTGCCCGTGGCCGCCCTGCCCCGCGTGGATTTTCCGACCATCAACATCAGCGCGCGCCTGCCTGGCGCCAGCCCGGAGAACATGGCCTCATCAGTGGCCGCACCACTCGAGCGCGAGTTCTCGACCATTTCCGGTATCACCTCGATGTCGTCGATCTCGCAGCAGGGCTCGACCTCGATCACGCTGCAATTCGATCTTGATCGCTCGATTGATGGCGCCGCGCTTGATGTGCAGTCGGCACTGAGTGCAGCAGCACGTCGCCTGCCGGCAGAATTGCCCTCACCACCCAGCTTCAGGAAAGTGAACCCGGCCGACCAGCCCGTGCTGTTCATGGTGCTGACCTCGGCGACAAAGCCGCTCTATGAAGTTCACGAGTTTGGCGAGAACGTGCTGCAGCAGCAGATCTCGCAGCTGCCGGGCGTGGCCCAGGTCAACATCTTTGGCGCGCAGAAATACGCCGTCCGGATTCTCGTCAACCCTGATGCGGTTTCAGCGCGCGGCCTGTCGCTCGGCGATGTGCGCACGTCAGTCGCGGCCGCAAATTCCAACTCGCCAGTCGGCACGCTGAATGGCAGCACGCAGCGCCTGACCATTGGCGCCACAGGACAGATGGAGCGTGCCTCGGAATACGGCAATCTCATCGTATCGCAGAAGAATGGCGTGCCCATCCGGCTTGATGATGTCGCGAAGGTCTATGACTCTGTCGAAAACAACCAGACCGCGAGCTGGTATAACGGCCAGCGCTCGATCATCCTGGCGGTTTACCGACAATCGGATGCCAACACCGTCGAGGTGGTCGACAAGATCCGCCAGAGGCTTGCCGCCTATCAGGACCAGCTGCCGCCCGCGATCGAGCTCAAGATTCTGAATGACCGGTCGATCCCGATCCGCGAAGCGGTGGAGGATGTCGAGTTCTCGCTGATGCTGGCTGTCGTGCTCGTCATCATGGTGATCTTCCTGTTCCTCAAGAACTTCATGGCGACCCTGATCCCGACGCTGGCCTTGCCGATCTCTCTGATCGGCACATTCGGCATCATGTACATGCTCGGCTATTCGCTCAACAACATCTCGCTGCTGGCACTGACACTGGCTGTCGGCTTTGTCGTTGATGACGCCATTGTCATGCTCGAGAACTGCGTGCGCCACATGGAAATGGGCAAGAAACCCTTCCAGGCGGCGCTGGATGGCGCCCGCGAGATCAGCTTCACCATTGTCTCGATCACCAATTCGCTGGTGGCGGTGTTCATCCCCGTCTTCTTCATGGGTGGCGTGGTCGGAAAGGTGTTCCGCGAGTTTGCCGGCACGATTTCAGCGGCAATCCTGGTCTCTGGCTTTGTCTCGCTCACGCTGACGCCGATGCTCTGCGCCCGCTTCCTGAAGGCGCACGACGCTCACAAGAAGCCCAACCTGATGGAGCGCGTTTTCGAGGCCGGCTTCCAGGGCATGCTGACCGCCTATCGTGTCACGCTGGACTGGGTGCTGAAGGCGCGACTGCTGATGCTGCTCGTGACCATCGGCACCGTGTTCATTACCGTGCAGATGTACAAGGACGTGCCGAAGGGCTTCTTCCCGATCGAGGATA
>JAYWHQ010000441.1:0-2624 GCA_043777655.1 Allobosea sp.
CTCAAACGCGGCCTCAATGCCTCTCCTACGCACGAGGTATTGGTGGAAAAAGCGGTCTTTGGCTGGAAAGAATTTGAACTGGAACTCCTGCGCGACCAATTGGACAATGTTGTTATTATTTGTACGGTCGAGAATCTCGATCCGATGGGCGTCCATACTGGCGATTCGATCACGGTCGCACCCGCGCTGACGCTGACCGACAAGGAATATCAGATCATGCGCGACGCCTCGCTGGCGGTGCTGCGCGAGATCGGTGTCGAGACAGGCGGCTCGAATGTGCAGTTCGCGGTCGATCCCAAGACCGGCCGCATGATCGTCATCGAGATGAACCCGCGTGTCTCGCGCTCTTCGGCGCTGGCCTCCAAGGCGACCGGCTTCCCGATTGCCAAGGTCGCGGCGCGACTGGCCGTCGGCTACACGCTGGACGAGATCGCCAATGACATCACCGGCGGCGCAACACCCGCCTCCTTCGAGCCCACCATCGACTATGTCGTGACCAAGGTGCCGCGCTTCGCCTTCGAGAAATTTCCCGGCTCCGAGCCCACGCTGACCACGGCGATGAAATCGGTCGGCGAATCGATGGCCATTGGCCGCACCTTCCAGGAATCGCTGCAGAAGGCCCTGCGCTCGCTCGAAACCGGGCTGGATGGGCTGGACGAGATCGAGATCACGGGTCTGGGCCAGGGCGATGACAAGAACGCCATTCGCGCCGCCATCTCGACACCGACACCTGACCGCATTCTGCAGGTGGCGCAGGCCATGCGCTTCGGTTTCACGGATGAACTGATCCATGAGAGCTGCGGCATTGATCCGTGGTTTCTGGAGCAGATGCGCGGGCTGGTCGAGACCGAGCAGAAGCTGCGCGAACACGGACTGCCGCAGACACCGGGCGCGCTGCGCCAGATCAAGGCCATGGGCTTCTCGGATAAGCGGCTGGCAGCCCTCACCAATCAGGCTGAGGAAGACGTCAAGGCGCTGCGCCGCAAGCTGGCGGTCCGCCCGGTCTTCAAGCGCATCGACACCTGCGCCGCCGAGTTCCGCTCGCCGACCGCCTATATGTACTCCACCTATGCCATGCCGTTTGCCGGCATGTTGGCGGACGAATCCCTGCCGACAGACCGCAAGAAGGTCGTCATTCTGGGCGGCGGTCCCAACCGCATCGGCCAGGGCATCGAGTTCGACTATTGCTGCTGCCATGCTTGCTACGCGCTGCGCGATGCCGGCTTCGAGACCATCATGGTCAACTGCAACCCGGAAACAGTCTCGACCGATTATGACACGTCGGATCGGCTGTATTTCGAGCCGCTGACAGCTGAGGATGTCCTGGAAATTCTCGAAACCGAGAAGCAGAACGGCACGCTGCATGGCGTGATCGTGCAGTTTGGCGGCCAGACGCCGCTGAAGCTCGCCAATGCGCTGGAACAGGCCGGGATCCCGATTCTGGGCACCTCGCCGGACATGATCGATCTGGCCGAAGACCGTGACCGCTTCAAACGCCTGCTCGACAAGCTGCAGCTGCGCCAACCGAAGAACGGCATCGCCTATTCGGTGGAGCAGTCCCGCCTGATCGCAGCCGAGCTTGGCCTGCCCTTCGTCGTGCGCCCCTCCTACGTGCTGGGTGGCCGCGCCATGGAGATCATCCGCGACGAGCAGCAATTCGAGAACTACCTGCTCGGCACCCTGCCCTCGCTGATCCCCTCCGAGGTCAAGGCGAAATATCCCAACGACAAAACCGGGCAGATCAACACGGTGCTGGGCAAGAACCCGCTGCTGTTCGACCGCTATCTGTCAGACGCCATCGAAGTCGATGTCGACTGCCTGAGCGATGGCCGCGACGTCTTCATCGCCGGCATCATGGAGCACATCGAGGAAGCGGGCATCCACTCGGGCGATTCCGCCTGCTCGCTGCCGCCGCGCTCGCTCTCGCCGCAGATGCTGGCCGAGCTGGAGCGTCAGACCAAAGCCATGGCGCTGGCGCTCTGCGTCGGCGGGCTCATGAACGTGCAGTACGCCATCAAGGATGGCGTGATCTATGTGCTGGAGGTCAATCCGCGCGCCTCGCGCACGGTGCCCTTCGTCGCCAAGGTCATCGGCAAGCCGATCGCCAAGATCGCCTCGCGCATCATGGGCGGCGAGAGCCTCGCCAGTTTCAACCTCAGGGCCGAGCCGCTGAACCACGTCGGCGTCAAGGAAGCGGTCTTCCCCTTTGCGCGCTTCCCAGGTGTCGATGTGCTGCTGGGGCCTGAAATGCGCTCCACCGGCGAAGTCATCGGGCTGGACTGGTCCTTCGATGTGGCCTTTGCCAAGAGCCAGCTGGGCGCGGGCTCGGCTGTACCAACCAAGGGCGCCGTGTTTGTCTCGGTACGCGACCAGGACAAGCCACGCATCCTGCCCACCATGCGGATGCTGGCCGATCTCGGCTTCCGAATCATCGCCACTGGCGGCACGCTTCGGCTGCTGGAAGAAGAGGGCATCGCCGCCGCCCGCATCAACAAGGTGCTGGAAGGCAGGCCACATGTGGTCGACGCCATCAAGAATGGCGAGATCCAGCTGGTGTTCAACACCACTGATGGCCCAAAGGCGTTGCAGGATTCCCGCTCGCTCCGGCGCGCCGCCCTCTTGCA
>JAYWHQ010000442.1:0-2615 GCA_043777655.1 Allobosea sp.
CAGCCGCGCTGTCCAGCCCCACCGTTTCCGCGCAGGTGCAGCTGCCGTCCTTCGCCGATGTCGTTGAACGCGTGAAGCCTGCCGTGGTGTCGGTGCGCGTCAGGACCGCTGCCGCCAAGGCATCAAGCCCTGAGATGGAGGAGGGAGCCGAAGGCATGCCGCCCGGCCATCCACTCGAGCGCTTTTTTCGCCGCTTTGGCGAGGAGGGCGCGCGTGGCCAGCGTGGCCAGCGCCCTGACGCGCCGCGCCGTTTCGGCATGAGCCAGGGCTCGGGCTTCTTCATCTCGGCGGATGGCTACGCTGTCACCAACAACCATGTGGTCGAGGGCGCGGTCGAGGTGCAACTCGTCACTGATGATGGGCGCACGCTGAACGCCAAGGTGATCGGCACCGATGCGCGCACCGATCTGGCGCTGCTGAAGGTTGATGGCGAAGGCAAACTGCCCTTCGTCACGCTTGCCAAGGGCAATCCGCGCATCGGCGACTGGGTCGTGGCTGTCGGCAATCCGTTCGGGCTTGGCGGCACAGTGACAGCCGGCATCGTCTCGGCGCGCGGCCGCGACATCGGCTCGGGCCCCTATGATGATTTCCTGCAGATCGATGCCGCGGTGAACCGTGGCAACTCGGGAGGCCCGACCTTCAACCTCAATGGCGAGGTCGTGGGCGTGAACACCGCGATCTATTCGCCGTCTGGCGGCAATGTCGGCATCGCCTTCGCTGTTCCAGCCTCGACCACCGAAACGGTGATCGCGGCGCTGAAGGCCGGTGGCTCGGTGGCGCGTGGTTTCATCGGCGTGCAGATCCAGCCGGTCTCTGCCGAAGTGGCCGATGCCATTGGCCTCAAGGAGCCGCGCGGCGCGCTGGTGGCCGAGGCTCAGGCCAATGGGCCATCTGCCAAGGCCGGGGTCCGGCGCGGCGATGTGATTATCGCTGTGGATGGTGAAAAGATCGGTGAGGCGCGCGACCTCACACGCCGCATCGCCAAGCTGGCGCCTGGCGCCAAATCCACACTGACACTCTGGCGCGAGGGCAAGGAGCGCCAAGTCACGCTCGAAGTCGGGCGCTTGCCCGCAGCCTGATACCGGTCCGGGAGAGGGCCGAGGCAACCGTCGCCCCCAACCAACGCTCCCTCCCGTCGAAGGCAGGCCGTGCAGGAGACCCGCACGGCCTGCCGTTTTTCCGAGACTTGCTGTTTTTTCCATGACCTGCCTTTTCCACGGAAACGTCTAAGTTCACGCCATGCGTATTCTCATCGTCGAAGATGATTCGGATGCTGCCAGCTATCTGGTGAAAGCCTTTCGCGAGGCGGGCCATATGGCTGACCACGCCGCGGATGGGCTGACCGGCTATGCCATGGCCGAAGGCGGTGGCTATGACGTGCTGGTGGTGGACCGCATGCTGCCGCGTCTCGACGGGTTGTCGTTGATCCGGTCGCTCCGCGAGCAGAACGACACGACACCAGCGCTGATCCTGTCTGCGCTCGGCCAGGTCGATGATCGTGTGAAGGGCCTGCGTGCCGGTGGCGACGACTATCTGCCCAAGCCCTATGCCTTCTCCGAGCTGCTCGCCCGGCTGGAAGTGCTGTCGCGTCGCCGCGCGGCACCGGCGATGGAGGTGACGAGCTACCGTGTCGGCGATCTGGCGCTGGATCGGCTTTCGCACAGGGTGACGCGCGGCGCTGGCGAAATCCTGCTCCAGCCGCGCGAGTTCCGCCTGCTGGAATATCTCATGAAGCATGCAGGCCAGGTGGTGACGCGCACGATGTTGCTGGAAAACGTCTGGGACTATCACTTCGATCCGCAGACCAATGTCATCGATGTGCATGTCTCGCGGCTGCGCGCCAAGGTCGACAAGGGCTTCGAGCGCGCCATGATCCACACCGTTCGCGGCGCGGGCTACATGGTGCGCGATGGCGCGTAGCAGTTTCCTGCCCAACCTGTTCCGCACGACTGCTTTCAAGCTGACTCTGGCTTATCTGGTCATCTTCGCGCTTTTCGCGACTTTCCTGCTTGGTTACGTCGCCTTCAATGCGCGCAATCTGCTGGATGACCAGATCCGTTCGACCATTGATGCGGAGATCGCGGGTCTTGCCGAGCAGCACCGCATTGGCGGCATCCGGCGGCTGGTGAACATCATCGAGCGGCGCTCAACCGAACCTGGCGCCTCGCTCTATCTGGTCACGACACCGTTAGGCGACCGGCTGGCCGGCAATGTGCAGGCGCTGCCGCCCGGCGTGCTTGACCGACCGGGCGAGGTGGAGATCCCTTACAGCAGAAGCGCCGTCGTCGACAGCGACGAGCGTCCGCACCGTGCCATCGTGCGCGTCTATGTGCTGCAGGCCGGCTTCCGGTTGCTGGTCGGGCGCGATGTCGAGGAGCGCGAGCGGCTGCGCGCCGTGATCCGCCGGGCGGGTGGCTGGTCGATCGCGCTGGTTTTCGTGCTGGGCTGTTTTGCCGGATGGTATGTGACGCGCCGTGTTTTGAGACGCGTCGATGGCATGAGCGCCACGGCCCAGAGCATCATGAATGGCGACCTGAAGGATAGGCTGAAGGTCGCAGGCACCGGTGACGAGCTGGACCGGCTGGCGCTGAACCTCAATGCCATGCTCGACCGCA
>JAYWHQ010000443.1:0-2615 GCA_043777655.1 Allobosea sp.
GCACGGCGGCGGCAGAATCAAAACGCAACTGCACGGCTGACGAGACCTTGTTGACGTTCTGCCCACCGGGGCCTGACGCGCGCACAAAGGTTTCGCTCAGGTCTTTCTCGTCAATGGCGATGAAAGGCGTGACTTGAATCATGGAGGCAAGCTACTTCATTTGCTCACCCGATGCAGCCCGCCCCGGCCGACGGAGTTCGCCTTCATGGAACCATCCCGCGACATGTCCCGGCTGATCGAGATCATGGCGGCGCTGCGCACGCCTGAGACCGGCTGTCCCTGGGATCTGGAACAGAGCTTCGCAACGATTGCCCCCTATACGATCGAGGAAGCCTATGAGGTCACGGACGCGATCGCGCGCGGCGATCTACACGATCTGAAAGACGAGCTGGGCGATCTCCTGCTGCAGGTGGTGTTTCACGCCCGCCTTGCCGAAGAAGAAGGTGCCTTTGCCTTTGCCGATGTGGTCGAGGCCATCACCACCAAGATGGTGCGGCGGCACCCGCATGTGTTCGGCGTTGCGCGCGATCTCACACCTGCCCAAGTCAAGGCGCTCTGGCACCAGATCAAGGCCGAGGAACGTGCCGCCAAGGCGCAGGCGCGCGCGGAGGCTGGCTTGCCGCCGCGCATTGAGGACAAAGGGCTTCTCTCTGGCATTCCGACCTCCCTGCCCGCGCTAACCCGCGCCTGGAAACTGCAGGCCAAGGCCTCGACGGTCGGGTTCGACTGGAACGATGTGAAGCTTGTCATTGCCAAGCTGCGCGAGGAAACGGCAGAGGTGGAAGAGGCGCTGGCTTGCGGCAACAAGACGGAGATTTCAGAAGAAATCGGCGATGTGCTTTTTGTGGTCGCAAATCTGGCGCGCCATGCCGGTCTCGACCCGGAATCTTGCCTTGCCGGCTGCAATGCCAAGTTCGAGCGCCGCTTCGGTCATATCGAGCAGACACTGGAGGCCGCAGGACGTGCCCTTAAAACGGCTTCGCTCAAGGAGATGGAAGCGCTCTGGCAACAGGCCAAGCAGATTGAAAAGGCGCTCTCTGGCATTTGACCCGTCATTGCGAGCGAAGCGAAGCAATCCAACTTGATATAGCGCGATATCTGGATTGCTTCGCTTCGCTCCCAATGACGTTTGAGGCTATTCGCCGCTGGGATCACCTGCCTGCGCCTCGGGGAAGCGTGAGAGGAACGCCCCTGCCCGTTCGGGCGGCAGGCGCACGACCAGAGACAGCGTTCCATCGCCCGCATCAGTCCGGTCAAGGATCTCGGATTCGGCATGCAGCCAGGCGAGTGACTTGCCGTCGCCAGGCGGCAGTTCCAGCCGGTAGACCGGACGCGACAACGCTATGCGGGCCTCGATGCCATCGAGAAGGTCTGAGACACCCTCGCCTGTCAGCGCCGAGAGCGGCACCGGGCGGGTAGCAACGGGTTTCAGTGCAGCAAGCGCCATCTGCTTCTGGCGCTCTTCTTCATCCAGCAGGTCAAGCTTGTTCCAGACTTCGATGATGCGCTGGCCATTGGCCGGGTCGATGCCCAGGTCTTTCAGAATTCCCGTCACATCCTGCGCCTGTGCTTCGCTGTCCTCATGCGCAACATCGCGCACATGCAGGATCACATCAGCTTCGATCGCGTCCTCCAGCGTGGCGCGGAAAGCGGCCACCAGCATCGTAGGCAATTCAGAAATGAAGCCCACCGTGTCAGACAGCATGATGCGCGCGCCATGCGGCAGCTTGAGTGCGCGCGCCGTTGGGTCCAGCGTTGCAAACAGCATGTCCTGCGCCAGCACCTCGGCTGACGTCAGGCGGTTGAACAATGTGGATTTGCCGGCATTGGTGTAGCCTACGAGTGCCACAACCGGATAAGGCACCCGCTGCCGGGCCTTGCGGTGCAGGCCGCGCGTGCGGGTGACGGTTTCCAGATCGCGCTCGATCTTGGTCATGCGCTCCTGAATGACGCGCCTGTCCGCCTCGATCTGGGTCTCACCGGGGCCACCCAGAAAGCCGAAGCCGCCACGCTGGCGCTCAAGGTGAGTCCAGGAGCGGACAAGGCGGCTCTTCTGGTAGGTGAGATGCGCAAGCTCGACCTGCAATGTGCCTTCCCTCGTGCGGGCGCGACGTCCGAAAATCTCGAGGATAAGGCCCGTACGATCAATAACCTTGCAGCCGAAAGCCTTCTCAAGGTTGCGCTGCTGCACCGGCGAAAGCGCACAGTCCATGACGACCAGTCCCGCCTCTTCGGATTCGACGAGCGCTGCAATCTCTTCCACCTTGCCGGAGCCAAGATAGGTTGCCGGGCGCAGCGTCGAAAGCGGCGCAATGAAAGCCTGCGCAATCGTCAGGTCGATGGCGGCGGCCAGACCAACGGCCTCCTCCAGGCGCGCGCCGGTCGACCTGCCACTGTCAGTGGCCTTCGAGCGGCGCACGAGATAGGGCCCGATGACAAGGGCGCGCGTATCTGCTGCCAAAGCACGTTCGGCTGCGTCAAAGGTGATGCCGGATTGGAACCCGGTCGGTTCGCTCACGTGATATCAGACCTTGTCGACGTCTTCAGGTTCAAACAGCTGAACCGGAGCACCGGGCATGATGGTCGATATGGCGTGCTTGTAGACGAGCTGTGAA
>JAYWHQ010000444.1:0-2613 GCA_043777655.1 Allobosea sp.
CCAAGCGGAAGGATTGCGACAGGGCGGTGGCCCGCGTGCTCGCCAAACATGGCCGCATCGATGTGCTCATCAACAATGCCGGCATCACAGCGCCAGACCGGCTGATGCAGGTGACGGACGCGCTCTATGACCGGATCATGGATGTGAACATGCGCGGCACCTTCCTGATGACGCAGGCCGTCGTGCCCCAGATGCGGGCGCAACAGGCGGGTTCCATCGTCAATATGAGCTCGGTCTCGGCGCAGCGCGGCGGCGGCGTTTTTGGCGGCACGCCTTATGCCGCGGCCAAGGGCGCGATCCTGGGTTATACCAAGGCCTGCGCCCGCGAGCTTGGGGCTGACAATGTGCGCGTCAACGCCATCTGCCCTTCGATGATCGACACCGACATCACCGGCGGCCTGATGACAGATGCGCAGCGCGATGGCGTGATCGCCTCGGTTCCCATGGGCAGGCTTGGCCGCGCCGACGAGGTGGCCGGGTGCTACCTGTTTCTGGCCAGCGACCTCTCCAGCTATATCACCGGCACCGAGACCGACATCAACGGCGGCAGCCACATTCACTGAGTGAAGCAGACTTCTATCGCCCGACATATCCGGGTGGCAGCAACAGGAAGCAGGCCGCGATGATGAACGGCAGCGGCAGCGAGAGGCTAACGCGCTGCCAGACCGCCTGCCTCGGCATGGTCGGCAACTCCCAGATCAGCATGCGGTTGACCGTGTAGAGTGACCAGCCGGTGACATAGGCCATGACCTGCGGCAGGCCAGCACCCGCCTTCAGCGCGGCCGAGCCCAGCGAATAGCCGACAACCGGACCACCCGGCGTCAGCGCTCCGGCAATGGTCGCCAGCGTGATGCCGAGCAACCCGCTTTCGGCGCCGAGCCAGCTGGTCACCGCCTCTTGCGGCAGGGCTTTTGCGAGAAACCCTGAACCAATCACGCCGACCGCCAGACGCGGCAGCAGATGGATGAACTCGCGCAGGCCCGCATCCAGCGCCAGTCGCGCCGAGCCATCCTGTCGGCGCCAGGCCACCAGCAGCATCGTCGCCACGATGGAATAGAGCAAGATGGTCAGCGCCAGCAGGATCATGACTGCAGCCCTTTGCGGGACGCGCCACGTCCTGCCCAGCGCCGCGCCGCCCAGCCGATGTAGAAGGGCATCCAGACCGAAAAAGCCGAGCGCAGCAGCACCAGATCGCCACCGAAGAACGGCATCTCCCAGATGATGGCGCGGTTGATACCCAGCAGCAGCCAGCCCGAGATGAAAGCGAGCGCGGTGCCGCGATCCGCGCCCGCGAGGAGCAGCGAGGCTGCAATCGGAAACACCGTGAAGGGTCCAGCCGGAATCAGCACGCCCGCTGTCGTGGCAATGAGCAGCCCGGTCCAGCCGGAGCCGGAACCCAGCCAGCGCACGATGGTCGAACGCGGCACCAGCACCTGGATCAGCGCGCCGATCAGCGTGCCCGCCAGCACCTTGGGCAGGATTTCGCCAAACAGAACGAAATCCTCAAGCAGGATCTCGCGCACAACGCCGATGCCATCACGCTGCCAGACATGGAAGGCTGCAGCGAGCGAAAGCACAATGATGACGGCAAAGGCCCCGTCAAAAACGGGGCGCTTGCGGGAGGTATTCACGGGAGGTGGCGGAGGGCGAGGGTCGGACATCAGCGCAGAATCAAGCAGAATCAAAAGGACGCCGGTTGATCCGGCGTCCCTTGTTGTTGCTCATTCAGCAAGGGCATGAAAGCCCGGCACTTCAGCAGCAGCCATGCACTGGCAGCGTGTCAGTGCTGGCCAAACCCGTCAGGCTTTGGCGCTTGCTGCTGCCGCATCAATGTTGGCGACGAGTTCGGTATCAAGCCCGAGCGAACCGGCAAGGCCCGCAAGGAAATCCTTCTCCGAGCGCTTGTCCGGATTGATGGCAAGACGGGCCGCTGTATAGACCTGCGCCGCCAGTTCCGGCGTGCCTGTCTGCTCGACAAGCGAATCAACTGATGCCGGATTGGCCATCTCGTTCTCGAGCCAGGTGTTGGCCTCAGGGTCGAAGCCAGCCTCTGTGAGCCCACCGATGATGGCTTGACGCTCCTGCGCGTCGATGTGGCCATCAGCTGCAGCGGCCGCAATCATCGCGCGGATGAAAAGAACAGCTGTTTCGTTGGAGGCGATCTCAGGCTCGAAGCCTGTGCCGGCAGGGGCGGCCAGCACGGCCTGTTCCTGGCCGAGTGCAGGACGGCCAGCCTGATAATTCTGGAAAGCCTTGTAAGCAAGGCCGCCGATGAGGGCGAGGCCTCCAAGCTTGGCTGCCGAAACGGCAACCCCGCGGCCAGCCGAAGTGCCAAACACCAGAGCGCCGAGCGTACCCAGAACAGCGCCGGTGGCCATCTGGTTGCCGCCCATCATGCCCTTGGCCTGCTCGATCAGATCCTGCGGGGTGCGCCCGCCGGACACCTGGCCGACCATGTCGGTCGCCTTCTGCTGAAGGCCGGAATTGGCTGCAGCATCGCGCACGCCCTGCGTGGCCTGGCCCAGCACCGAGCCGACGAGGCCACCGATGCCGCCAGCGCCGCCGGCCTGCTGCACCTGAGACGCGATGTTGCCCAGCATGCCGCCAAGACCT
>JAYWHQ010000445.1:0-2602 GCA_043777655.1 Allobosea sp.
GGAAACACGCTCTCGATGGCGTGCTGGCCCTGATCGATGCCCTCGGCGATGGCGATCTCTTCGACGCGCAGGAACGCTACATCCTGCTTTTCGACCGCACCCGCTCGCTGTCTCTGCACCTGTTCGAGCACGTGCATGGCGAGAGCCGTGACCGGGGCCAGGCGATGGTGGATCTCATCAAGCTCTATGAGGATGGCGGGTTCACACCAACGATTTCCGAATTGCCGGATTTCCTGCCGCTGTTTCTCGAATTCGCCTCTGTCCTGCCACCGGAGGCCGCGCTCGAACTGATCGGTCAGCCTGGCCATGTCTTTGCCGCGCTCAGTGAACGGCTCGGCAAACGCAGCTCTCCTTACCGGGCAGTGTTTGAGGCGCTTGTTGCCCTCTCGAAGGCGAAGCTCGACGAGGCGGCACTCGCCGCCCTGCGTGCCGAGCCTGATCCGGAGCCGGATGATCTTGAAGCGCTTGACGCCGCCTGGGCCGAGGAGGAGGTCAGCTTTGGGCCCGCCGCCGCTGCTGATGACTGCGGCATCGACAGCCTGGCCGCGAAGCTGCGCCAGGCCCGCCGTCCGGCGCCCGGTCTGGAGCCTGTTCCGGGTGCCGGGCCACGCACGATCCACACCCATTCCACCACTGCTCCGAGGGGAGTCTGAGCCATGCGCGACGCAATCTTTCACATCCTCTTCGTCTGGTATCCCTATGTCTGCCTGTCAGCTTTCATCTTTGGCAGTCTCATTCGCTTCGACCGTGAACAATACACGTGGAAGGCGCATTCCAGCCAGCTGCTGCGCAAAGGCCAATTGCGGCTTGGCTCAAACCTGTTCCACTTCGGCATCCTGTTCCTGCTGATGGGGCACACGGTCGGCCTGCTGACGCCGAAAGCGCTCTATTCGATCATCATGACGCCCCAGACCAAGCAGTTGATCGCCATTGTGGCAGGCGGCACGGCGGGTGCGGTCTGCTTCGTCGGCCTGACGCTGCTGCTGCACCGGCGTCTGTTTGACAGCCGCATCAGGCAAACGTCGACCTACATGGATCTCGGCGTGCTCATCATCCTGTGGGTGCAGCTGTGCATTGGCCTCATCACGCTGCCCTTCTCGTTCGCGCATACCGACGGGTCGGTGATGATTACGCTGTCGCACTGGGCGCAGGGTATCCTGACCGTTCAGCCCGTTGATGCAAAGACGCTTCAGGGTCTCGACTGGCCCTATCTCGTGCACCTCGTGATGGGCATGACGATCTTCCTGATCTTCCCCTTCTCGCGGCTGGTCCACATCTGGTCTGCGCCGGTCTGGTACCTCGGCCGCAGGGGCTATCAGGTGGTGCGCACGCGCTCCACGCTCGATGGCGCGCGTCCGGCCCGTCCCACACAAGCAGCGGAGTGAGCACCATGATCGATACGTCCAGCAAGGCCTCTGCCGAAGCGGGCTGCACGGTGAAGCCCGTCATCGCCGCCAAGCCGAAGACAATCAGCGTCAACGGCATTTCCATCTCCCGCGCCGCGATCTCGCGTGAAACCCAGAACCACCCGGCGTCGAAACCGATCGAGGCCTGGCAGGAGGCTGCGCGGGCGCTCGTGGTGCGCGAACTGTTGCTGCAGGAAGCGCGCCGCATCAGCCTTGAGCCCGAACCGGTCAGCGATGACGAGGGCCGGCGCGAGACCGACGAGGAGGCGCTTGTTCGTGGCCTTGTCGAGCGTGAGGTGGTGACGCCCACCGCCGATGAAGCGACATGCCGACGCTACTTCGAGCAGAACCGGCGACGTTTCACTTCCCCGACGCTTTATGAGGCGTCGCACATCCTGCTGCCGCATGACGCCCACGAGGTCGAGGTGCTGGCGACGGCGATCCTGACGGCGTTGAGCGACGATCCCGGCACATTCGAAGCCATGGCCATGCTCAATTCTGCATGTCCATCCAAGAACACCGGCGGCAATCTCGGCCAGATCGGGCCGGGCCAGACCGTGCCAGAGTTCGAGGAGGCGCTGCCGCGCGTTCCCGTCGGCATTGTTGCGCCAACGCCCGTCAGGACACGCTTTGGACTGCACATCGTCAAGGTCGGGCGCCGGATCGAGGGCCGTGAACTGCCCTTCGAGATGGTGCAGGAGCGCATTGCCGGATGGCTCGACGAGAAGGTCCGCCGCACAGCCATCCAGCAATACATCTCGATCCTTGCCGGCAAGGCCGACATTGTCGGCATCGATATCGCCGCCAGTCCATCACCACTCGTTCAATAGGAGGGCGCCATGCAACTCGGCACACTGTTGAATCACCTCGAAAATGACGCTGACGCCGGCGCGGCGCTTGAGGCGCTTGGTGACATCTTGCTGTTCGCCCGTGTCGAGGCCATGGGGGCGGAACACAATGAGGTGCCTGGCGAATATGTTGCCAACGGTGCCCGCCGTTTTGCTGCCCGTGCCAGCGATGAAGATTGGCTCGGGCTGATGAACGCCATCGAACGGGCGGACGATCCGGGCCGGGCGGTGCTGGAAAAGATCGTGCTCTGGTCGCTGGACAAGGATTCAACCGTCGGCAAAGGCCTTCATGAAGGCTGCTCCTGCGGAGGCGGCGGAGGGTGCCATGATCAACCGTGAACCGGTTGA
>JAYWHQ010000446.1:0-2580 GCA_043777655.1 Allobosea sp.
CCTTGGTGGCCTCATAGCACTCCACACCCTTCTTGGTGTCGTAGCCGGTCTCGCATTCCTCGATGTTGAGGCGCACGCCACCAATGCCGCCATCACGCTCGTTCAGCATGCGCAGATAGTCATGCATGCCATCGGCGATCGAGATGCCGGAGCCGGCAAAGGCGCCGGTGCGATAGGTCAGCAGCGGGACATAGATCGAATCCTGCGCATTGGCCGGAACAGCCATGGCGCCCACCGTCGCGGCACAGAAGGCAGCGCCGATCATCCATTTCATTGTTTTCATTTCCGTCTCCCTTTGGCTCTGCGAAGGGCTATCCCCGCGCAGGCATTTCTTGATCGATCCTCGGTCTTCAGGCCGGGATGGGTTTCCCCCATTCCTCGATTGTTGCGCATTCGGCATCGAAACGGCAATGGCGTCTTTCGTCGCCGTTCCGAATTGGCATTCCAGTCGACCTGCCAATACGCGTCGACTTGGCCTCCCTAGTAGGGGAAAGGCCAGGTTCGCAGCTTCTGCTTGCCGATCTGCCAGAGCCTTGCCAGCCCGTGCGGTTCGACAATCAGGAAGAAGATGATGAGTCCGCCCACAATGATGTGGGTTGCGTGCTCGGCGGCAGCGCCACCAATCGGAATGCCCATCGCTGGCAGGCCGAATTTGAGAAACTGCGGCAGTGCTGAAATGAAGGCTGCGCCATAGAAGGCGCCGATCAGCGAGCCAAGCCCACCGATGATGACCATGAACAGGATGTTGAAGCTCTGGTTGATGTTGAAAGCATCAGATGCCTCGCCACCACCATACCAGAGGAACATCATGCAGGCTCCTGCCACGCCGGCAAAATAGGACGACACGGCAAACGAGAGCAGCTTGGTGGGCAAGAGCTTGATGCCCATCAGCTCGGCTGCGATGTCCATGTCACGCACCGCCATCCAGGAGCGCCCGATGCGCCCATGCACGAGGTTCGACGCCACCCATGTCAGCAGCACGACGATGGACAGGAGCACGATATAGCGCACCTCCGGCGAGGCTTTCGCACCCGTGATGATGAAACCGAACATGGAACGCTCGGCCACCTCGATCGCGCCTGACTGGTTGTAATTGTAGAGCCAGGGAATGCGCACGAAGGCCCATTGCAGGAAAAACTGCGCAGCCAGCGTCGCGACCGCCAGATAAAAGCCCTTGATGCGCAAGGAAGGGATGCCGAACACAGCCCCGACTGCGGCAGCAAAGAAACCTGAGAGCAGGATGCAGAGGACGATGTTCAGACCCGGAAAGATCGTCGTCAGCTTGTAGCAGGCATAGGCGCCCACCCCCATGAAGGCGCCGGTGCCCAGCGAGATCAACCCGGTATAACCCGTCAGGATGTTGAGCCCGATGGCCGCCAGCGAGAACACCAGAAACGGAATCATCACCGAGGCGATGAAGAAGTCGCTGGCAAAAAGCGGGATGAACAGGAAGGCGATGCCCAGGATCAGCGCAATGCCGATCCTGTCCTGACGGATCGGAAACACCGCCATGTCTGAGGCATAGGTGGTTTTGAACTGGCCGGCTTCACGGTAAAACACGTCGCTATGCTCCTTGGGGCAATAGGCAGTCGGCAATAGGCAGTCGGCGACCGCACAGGCAATCCGCCGCCCGGAGCGCTTGATGCCCCGACTGCCGATTGCCCATTGCCGATTGCCCCTTCTTCAAATCCGCTCGATGATCTTGTCGCCGAACAGGCCTTGCGGCCGGAACATCAGGAAGCCCAGCGCGATGATGTAGGCGAGCCAGCTCTCGATGCCGCTGCCAAACAGCGGGCCCCAGTAGAACTCGCCGATCTTCTCGCCGATGCCGATGATGAGCCCGCCGACGATGGCGCCGGGGATCGAGGTGAACCCTCCCAGGATGAGCACCGGCAGGGCCTTCAGCGCAATGGTCTGCAGCGCGAAGGACACATCCGAGCGCGCGCCCCACATGATGCCGGTGATGAGCGCGACGACGCCCGCCGTGAACCAGACGATGACCCAGATCTGGTTGAGCGAGATGCCCACCGAAAGCGCCGCCTTGTGGCTGTCAGCCACGGCCCTGAGCGCCCGCCCGATGCGGGTATACTGGAAGAACAGCGCCAGCCCCGCGATCATCGCACCGGCGATCACGGCAGCCGCAATGTCGATCTTTTGGAAGGTCACGCGCCCGCCCAGCATGCTGACATCGATGGCGCCCTTCGGCAGGAACAGCTGCTCGGAGATCATCACCTTCGGATTGCCGCCGAAGATGGATTCGCCAATGCCGATCAGCAGATAAGTCAGGCCGAATGTCGCCATGAACAGGATGATGTCGGGTTGGTTGACCAGCGGGCGCAACACAAAGCGCTCCACCGTCATCGCCAGCAGAAACATCACGCCAATCGTGCCGACCAGCGCCAGCAGCGCCGCCGCATGGCCGGGCGCCATCCCCAGATTGCGCGTGAGCACTTCATAGAGCCCGACCAGCGTCAGGCCGGAAAACACCACCATGATGCCTTGCGCGAAGTTGAACACGCCGGACGCCTTGAAGATCAGCACGAAACCCAGCGCGATCAGCGCATAAAGAACGCCCGCGAC
>JAYWHQ010000447.1:0-2577 GCA_043777655.1 Allobosea sp.
CACGAATTTCGGCGCGCGCCTTGAGCGCCGACCAGTCCGCCGATTGCAGCGCGATCCGCTGGCTGTCATCGAGCACGGCGATGATGGGCAATTTCATGATCTTGACCCCGCAGGCGCCCGCGCTCAGTCGGCCTTGATGCCGTTTTCACGCACCACCGCACCCCAGATGCTCATCTGTTCCGCAAAGAAGGTGCGGAACGCCTCAGACCCCTGAAGCGACACTGTCACCTGCTGCTGCTCGGCCAGGCGCTTGGCAACGGTCGCATCCCGCACTGTCGCGACCAATGCCGCACGGAACTGCTCGACAATCGGCTTGGGCGTGCCGGCAGGCGCAAACACGCCCCACCAGGCATCGGCCACGAAGTCGGCAAAGCCGCTTTCGGCCACGGTCGGCGTGTTGGGCAAGGTCGCGATGCGCCTTGCTGCTGTCTGCACCAGTGGGCGCAATGTGGCTGCTTCCAGCTGACCTGCGAGCAGAGCAGCGGAACCGACGATCATGTCGACATGGCCGCCAACCGCGTCATTCACGGCCGGTCCACCACCGCGATAAGGCACATGGGTGAGTTGCACTCCGGCGCGCTTGGCCAGCAGCGACATGGCCAGATGGCCAAGGCTGCCATTGCCGATCGAGGCATAGGTCAGCTTGCCAGGCGTGGCCTTGGCCGCAGCGACAACATCTGACAGCGTCCTGAAGCTGCGGGTCGGGTGGCAGGCCAGCACCATCGGCCCTGTGCCGATCAGCTCGATCGGATCGAGATCCTTGATGCTGTCGAAAGGCAAGTTGGGGATCAGAGATGGATTGACTGCATGTGTGTCGAACACAACCAGCCAGGTGAGGCCATCCGGTGCTGCCTTGGCGACCGCATTGGCACCAATGCTGCCCGAGCCGCCTGCGCGGTTCTCGACAATGACCGTTGCGCCAAGGCGCTCCTGCAAACCGGGCTGGATCAGCCGCGAGATCGCATCGACTGAGCCACCGGGTGGAAATGGCGCCACGAGCTTGATGACGCTGCCGGCGGCAATCTGGGCCATTGCGGATGTTGGCAACAAGGCCGTTGCAGGCATGGCTGCAACTCCGCCAAGACCCAACAGGAAGGCGCGGCGGTCAGCTCCGGACGATGTTGTCATGGCGTTTCCCCAACAGAACATTCCGGCTTTTCCCGGCATTGCTCCCAGATTTCATACGCACCACGGAAACGCAAGCTGGCCAGAGAGCGGGTCGGGCGCTGGGGTGAATGCAAAACTTGCATGGTTCCTCTGGCTGCAAACGGCTTGACCGGAGCCGTCACTTCGATTGACTGGGTCTGGCCGCCTCACCAGTCCCACGTCGGAGCCCTGCCCATGTCACGCACTGTCTATGTCAATGGCAGCTATCTGCCGGAAGATCAGGCCACAGTGTCGATCTTTGACCGGGGCTTTGTTTTTGCCGATGGCATTTATGAGGTGTCGGCTGTGATCGAGGGGCGGCTGGTCGATGTCGAGGCGCATCTTATCCGGCTTGAGCGCTCTTGTGGCGAAATACAGCTGCCGCTGCCGTGGTCACGGCCTGAGCTGGTCGCGATCCATAAGGAGCTGATCGCCCGCAACAACCTGAAAGAGGGCGGCGTCTATCTGCAGGTGACGCGCGGGCCCGCCGACCGCGATTTCGCCTTCCCGAAGGAGCCAAAGCCTACTCTGGTCATGTTCACGCAAGCGCGCAAGATCCTCGATTCCGAGAAGGCGCGCACCGGAGTGAAGGTTGTCAGCTGCGAGGATATTCGCTGGGCGCGCCGCGACATCAAGAGCGTGGCGCTGCTGGCGCAGGTGCTGGCCAAGCAGTATGCCGCAGCTTCCGGCGCAGATGAAGCCTGGATGACGGAAGACGGATATGTCACCGAGGGCGGCTCTTCCACTTCCTGGATCGTCAAGGGCGACACGATCATCTCGCGGCCGCTCTCGAACGACGTGCTGCCCGGCATCACGCGCCGGGCCCTGCTCGGTTTGCTGGCAGAGACGGAGTACACCTTCGAGGAACGGCCTTTCACGCTGGACGAGGCTTTTGCGGCGGATGAGGCCTTCTACACTTCAGCCTCCGGGTTCGTGATGCCCATCGTCGAGATTGACGGCAACCGCATTGGTGGTGGCCAGCCGGGGCCTGCGGCGCGGCGGCTGCGCGAGATCTACATCACTGAAGCACTGAAGGGCGGCGCGCTGGGATAGGGTGGCTGAGGCAAAAGGCAGCGCTACCCTGCCTGCGCTTTGGGCAAATCGCCGCTTCCCGCCAGGGCGGAAGCAGGCTTAATCTGGCCTTGCTGATTTGCAAGCCAGGAGCCCCATGCGCGACACCATTCGACTTCTGCTGGGCGACGAGATGCGCGAGATCGCGGGCTGCGACCCGACGCTGACCGTGCTGGACTGGCTGCGGCTGGAGGCGCGCCGCACAGGCACCAAGGAAGGCTGCGCTGAGGGCGATTGCGGGGCCTGCACGGTCGTTGTTGGCCAGCTGGAAAAGGGCAGGCTCGTCTATCGCGCGATCAATTCCTGCATCCGCTTTGTGCCGACGCTGGATGGCTGCCATCTGCTGACGGTCGAGCATCT
>JAYWHQ010000448.1:0-8703 GCA_043777655.1 Allobosea sp.
GGTCTTCGCCAAGCTTGCCGACTGCGGCAAAGCGCGTCTCGTCATCCAGCTTGCGGAAATCGATCTTCTCGCGCGCCGTCCACTCTCGCAGCGAAACGGGTGCGCCGAACGAGACCGCAGCATAGCCATAGCGATACCAGCGGCGGCTGAAAGAGAGCCGGATGGCGCGGCCGACATACTTTGCCAGCCGGAAGCCGCGCACGCGCTGGTTGGGCATGCCGGCCTCTTTCGCGATCGACGCAGTCAGGTTCCGGTCTTCCAGCACGCGGTCATAATTCAAACCCACCGGCACGAAGACGACATCGCGCTCGGCTTCCGGATCAAACCGGGCGACGAGATAGGAGAGCAGCCCAAGCTTGGCCGGGCGCAGGGCGCCATCGCGCGTCAGCCCGCCTTCGGGAAACATGGCCTGCGTCACGCCTTCCGCCGTCGAGAGCTGGACATAGCGCGCCAGCACCTTGCGATAGAGCGGGTCGCCGGAATCGCGCCGGATGAAATAGGCGCCCATCGAGCGGATGATGTTCTGCAGGGGGAAGACGCGCGCCCATTCGCCCACCGCATAGGACAGGGCCGAGCTGGCCGAGGCCATGTAGGTCACCAGGACATAGTCCATGTTGGAGCGGTGATTCATCACGAAGATCACGGTTGAGTCAGGGTCAATCTTCTTCAGGCCCTCGTCATCCGAATAACCCAGCCGCACGCGATAGAGCAGCGTCGAAAGCCAGCGGGCGGCGCGCGCACCGATCTTGAAATAGGCATAGGCGTTGAAAGTCGGCACGATCTCGCGGGCATAGGTCTGGACGCGTGCCATCGTCACCGCATAGGGCTCGCCCGCCGCCTCGGCATGCGCACGGGCGGCCTTGATGAGCTCCTGGTCGTAGATCAGCCGGTCCACGAGGCTCGCACGCTGCGTCAGCTTGAAGGGCTGGATGCGCAATCTCAGCCTGGCATTCAGCTCGTCAATCGCCCGATTGATGCGCGCGCGGAAGAACCAGCGCACGGTCGGCATCAGCAGCCGGTCGATCAGCCCGATGCAGGCGGGTACGGTTGCCAACAGGACCAGCCAGAGCGGCAGCTCGACCATGGTCGACATGAATATCCCCTCGCGCGTCCCCGGCAGGCTCTGCGGCTTGCTCTGCATGAAAGGTCGCATGGCCGGGCGCGCGTGGGAAGTGGCAGGGGCTCTCGCCAAAGCAAGGATGCGGCTGGTGCATGCATCGCATCACGTTTCCGGGTTTGGCCCGAGCGCCGTGCTGCCCTAGTCTGGCACGCTCACGAGAGCATTCAGCATGGCACGCACCATCGACTACTTTTTCACCATCGCCTCACCCTGGGCCTATCTTGGCCACAAGCTGCTGATGGAAACGGTTGCCCGGCATGACGCGACACTGCGCTGGCGGCCCATGCCGATTGCGCAGGTCTTTGCCGAAACGGGCAGTCTTCCCCTGGTCAAACGCCCGCCCGCACGGCAACGCTACCGGCTGGTGGAAATGCAGCGCTGGCGCGACAAGCGCGGTCTGCCACTGGTTCTGAAGCCCGCCCGCGTCCCGTTCATCGTGGATACGGTCAACAGGTGCATCATCGCTCTGGTGGAGCTGAAGCGTGATCCCGATGCCTTTGTGAGACTGGCCTTTGCCGGCGTCTGGGTGGAAGAAGCTGACCTTGCGGATGTGAAGACCATCGGGCGGATGCTTCAGGCAGCCGGTCACGATGCCGCGGCCGTGCTGGCCCAGACAGAGTCACCTGAGGTCGAGGCGATTTATGTCGCCAATGGCGCGGCTGCGGTCACAGCCGATGTGTTCGGTGCGCCCGGCTATGTGCTGGATGGCGAGGTGTTCTGGGGGCAGGACCGGCTTGAATTGCTGAATGATGCGCTGGCCAGCGGCCGAGGCCCCTACTCGCCCGCCTGATCCCGGCGCGTCTGCATCAGCAGCTCAAGCTCGGCATCGGCTTCGGGAAAGACGATGTCGATGGCGGCATAGAGATCGCCCGCCTCGCCATTTTCTGCCAGCAAGCCCTTGCCGCGAAGCCGGAAGGCGCGGTTGGTGCCTGTCTTTGCCGGAATGGTCATTTCGACTTCGCCCGTCAGGGTCGGCACGCGAATGGCACCGCCCAGCAACGCGACATGCAACGGCACCGTGATGCGCGTGCGCAGGTCGCGGCCTTCGATCGTGAAGCGCGGATCGGGCCGGATGCGGATGGTCAGCAGCACGTCACCCGGCTCGTCATTCACGGCACTGACGGCACCAAGGCCACGCAGCCGCATGACCTTGCCATCCACCATGCCCTTGGGAAGCGTGATCTCGACCTCGCGACCTGAGGGCAAGGCCACACGGCGCATCGCGCCAAGGCCGGCCTCGGTCAGCGAGACCTCGAGGCTGAGGTTCTGGTCAGGCGACTTGCGCGGAGCCTGCTGCCGTGGCGCCGCATTGCGGCGCGCGGCATCGCCAAACATCTGGCCGAAAATATCGGACGGGTCGAAGCCGGATTCCGGGCCGCCCCGGCCAAACGGGCTGCCGCCATTGAACTCGAAGCCGCCATGCCGGCCGCCGCGGCTGCCACCCATGCCTGCGCCCATCCCCGCACCCATGCCCTCGAAACGCGGCTTGCCATCGGCATCGATCTCGCCACGGTCGAACTGCCTGCGCTTGGCATCATCGCCAACGACTTCGTAGGCGGTGTTCAGTTCGGAGAACTTGTCCTGCGCTTTCGGATCATTGAGGTTCCGGTCCGGATGCAATTCCTTGGCGCGGCGGCGATAGGCTTTCTTGATGTCAGCCTCACTGGCTGACTTCACCACACCCAGAATGCTGTAGGGGTCACGCGCCATGAAGCGTCAAAGTCTCCGGACATCAGCCAATCACATCTGGTGGTTATGTGGAGGCAGCCGGGCCGTCTTGCAAGCCGTCTTGCAACACCGATGTCGTGGCGATGCGACAGCTCAACCCTTGAAAGGACGGATGTCCTTGATCGACCAGTCACCGCCAGATGGCCGACAAGCCATGCCTTGCAGTTTTGACGCGCCAGTTTGCAGCTCCAGCGTGCTCAGGAACACGCGGCAGACCTCGTCAGCCCGCAGAAAGGGGCTGCCGACGGGCGAGAACAGGCCCTTCATGCCGCTTTCCTTGTTGTCCCACGAGACGGAAGAGCCATTGCCTTGCGGGTCGAGGGCCAATGCCATCGCGCCGCTGGCCCGGCGCCAGTCTTCCGGGCCGAGTTCAGGCGAGAGCGGCGAGATGGCGCGTGACTTGCCAGGCATCTGGGCGGCAGGTGCCAGTGAAGCTGTGGTCTTCACCGGGTCATCCTCTGCCGCCGCCGAAATGCCGCCGAGAGGGAAGGTGAATGAGCACCCTCCCAGGACAAGCGCCAAGGCGGCAGCTGCAACCGCTGGCCCGCAAGCGCGCACGGATGTGCCAGCCGCACTTTGGCAGGCGCGCATGCCTGCCCTATATGCAAGAACTGAAATCATCCGTTTCACGCAACGCGCCCGCACCAAAGCCAACCCTGAAGAGGATTAGACCTTGAATCCGTTAAAAACCGGTGACTTTACCGACACGACCGAACCATTTGGTTTGTTCGAGACGTGGCTGGCTGAGGCCAGCCAGACCGAGCCGAACGACCCCAACGCCATGGCGCTGTCCACGGTCGATGCCGATGGCATGCCAAATGTGCGCATGGTTCTGCTGAAAGGCTTCGATCAGCGCGGCTTCGTGTTCTACACCAATACGCAAAGCCAGAAGGGCGGCGAGTTGCTGGGTCAGGGCAAGGCGGCAGCGGTGTTTCACTGGAAATCGCTGCATCGGCAGGTGCGGGTGCGCGGGCCCATCGAGCAGGTGAGTGACACTGAAGCCGATGCCTATTTCGACAGCCGCGCACGCGACAGCCGCATCGGTGCCTGGGCCTCGCAGCAATCGCGCCCGCTCGACAGCCGCGCCACCCTGGTCAGTGCTGTCGAAAAGCTGACGAAAACCTATGAAGGCGGCCCCATTCCGCGCCCGCCCCACTGGACAGGTTTCCGTATTCTGCCCGTTTATCTTGAATTCTGGCAGGATGGCGCGTTTCGCTTGCATGATCGCATTGTGTTTCGCCGCGCCAGCGCCGATATCTCGTGGGACAAATCCCGGCTCTACCCTTGAGAGGCCAATCCATGACCGAAAAGCCCAAGGGCATGCCGATGGATATGATGAACTTGCCCGTGACAGTGGCCGGCCAGAGGCCTGTGATGCTGCTGACAGGTGCCAGCCGCGGCATCGGACACGCCACGGTCAAGGTCTTCGCCATGGCGGGCTGGCGCATCCTGTCGTGCTCGCGACAGGCCTTCTCCGACAAGTGCCCCTGGCCATCGGGCGCCGATGACCATGTGCAGATCGATCTGGCCGACCCCGAAGACACGATGCGTGGCATTGCCGAGATCAAGAAGCGGCTTGAGAAAGAGGGCGGCAAACTGCACGCGCTGGTCAACAATGCCGGCATTTCGCCGAAGGGGCCGAACAATGCCCGGCTGGGTGCCGCGACCACCTCGTTCAACGACTGGGGCAAAGTGTTCCAGGTGAATTTCTTTGCTCCCATCATGCTGGCACGTGGACTTCTCGACGAGCTGACGACGGCCAAGGGCGCGATCGTGAACGTCACCTCGATTGCGGGCGTGCGTGTGCATCCTTTCGCAGGTGCGGCCTATGCCACCTCGAAAGCCGCGCTGGCCAGCCTGACCCGCGAGATGGCGGCAGATTTCGGCCCGCTCGGCATCCGCGTCAATGCGATCTCGCCCGGCGAGATCGACACCTCCATCCTGTCGCCAGGAACAGGCAAGATCGTCGAGAAGCTGCCCTTGCAGCGCCTTGGCACAACGGAAGAGGTGGCGAGGGCGATCCACTTCCTGTGCTCGGACGCGTCGAGCTATGTCACGGGCGCAGAGTTGCACATCAATGGTGGTCAGCACATCTGAGGCCCGCTTTGGAACGCCCGCGCATCATCCCCTTCCCGGCTTCAGCAAGAGCGCTTGCACGCCCGGTGCTGGCCGCTTCCATTGCCGTTTTCCGGGATGGAAAGGTGTTGCTGGCAACCCGCACCAAACCTCCCGCTGACCGGCTCTGGTCGCTGCCTGGTGGCAAGGTCGAGGCCGGCGAGACGCTTGAGGAAGCAGCGCTCCGTGAACTTCACGAAGAGGTCGGCGTCACGGCAAAGCTTCTCGGCTTCAACCGCCACGTCGAGATCATGGGCCACAACGAGGCGGGACTTGTGACGCATCATTTCGTTGTCGCCTCTTTCGTTGGCCTCTGGGTGTCGGGTGAGCCGATGCCCGGCCCGGAAGCGGGCGACGTGATGTGGGCTGACCCCTTGAAGCTGGGTGGCCTGCCCACCACACGGGAACTGGGCGATGTGGTCCGCAGCGCGGCCTTCCGCCTGCAGGAGCTGTCATGAGGCGTTGGGCGCAATGGGGCGTTCTGGTGCCAATGCTTTGCGCGTTGGCCACGCCTGCCCTCGCACAGGCCCCCCGCCCGCAGCAGCGCCCGGCGGCGACAGCCGCCCCCCCCGCGCAGGCGCCGGAACCTGTCCCTGAACCTCCACCGGTGCCTTATGAACCGGACCTGCTCCGTCTTGCCGAGATCATGGGCTCGCTCGCCTATCTGCGTGAGTTGTGTGGCGGGCCGGAAGCCTCAGGCTGGCGCGACAAGATGGCCGCCTTGCTGGAATCCGAGGGACGCTCGCCAGCGCGCAAGGAACGTCTGGCCGGCGCCTACAACCGTGGCTTCCGGGCCTATGCACTGACACACAGGGCCTGCTCGCCAACGTCTGAAGAAGCGACTGCGCGACTGGGCCAGGATGGCGACAGACTGTCGCGGGCGCTGGCTGGCCGATTTGGCGGCTAACTGCTGCCAACTTGCCCCGCAAAGTCGTCGATCGAATTAACCTTCGTTAAAGACTCTGGTGGCGGCAGCGCCAAACACTGCATAGAACCAGCATGTTGCCTGTCTGGAAGCGAAGCTGCTGATGACCACCTCGCCTGATGATCTGCCTGCCGATCCGGCGCTCGCCGAGGATGTCCGAGACATGCGCCGGGTGGCCTTCACCTATCTCGATCAGGCCTTTGCCGAAGCGCGCCATGACGGACTGGATGGCGATTGCCTCGCCCATGCCGCGCTCTTCGCTGCCTTCAAGGAACTGGTGGAGACCTACGGCGAGGATGCCTGCGCAATCTTTGCCGAAGGCTTGCCCGCCAAGATCCGCTCAGGTGCCTATACCGGCGGCACGCGCCACTAGCAGCGCTGCTTCACTCACAAGCTGGTTCTGGTTGGCCTGCGGCTGTTGATGGCGCAGCGCGCTTGCGTTGTATGCAGATGCCCCAACTGACATCCTAAGCAACGGTTTTGCGGTAGAGATGCCAGGTCGCATGCCCCAGGATGGGCAACACCACGAGAAGCCCCAGGAATGCCGGGGCGGCGGCGATCACCAGCATAACGCCGACAATGGCGCCCCATGCCAGCATCACGGGCAGATTGCGCATCACGCCCTTGATCGACAGGATGATTGCGGAGATGAAGTCCTCCTCTCGCGCCAGCAGGTGCGGGAATGAGAAGACGGAAATGGCGAAGGCAAAGAACGCAAATGCCGCGCCGACCAGCGTGCCTGTGAGCAGGAAGGTGATGGCTGCCGGGCTGAAAAACGCATCAGCATTCATGGTCAGCAGATTGACCGGCCTGAGGCCGAAATTGAGCGCATAGATGAGCAGGGCCACACGCACCCAGAACAGGAGCAGCACCATCAGCGCAAAACCAAGCATCGTGATCTGGCGGGTGGACTGGCGACGGATTGCGCCAAGCACGACCGGGAAAGACAGCGGCAAGCCTGCTTCAAGCCGACGGCTCACCTCATAGAGGCCGACGGCGGCGAACGGACCAATCAGGGCAAACCCCATGATCAGGGGCAGAACGGCCATATACTGGCCGAAATACCAAGCAAAGCTGATCAAGCCTGTGCCTGCAAGGGCGTAGAACAGCCCGAAGAACAGCCCGTAGCCCGGTGCAGCTGCAAAGTCGGAGAGACCGGCCTTCAAGCTGTCAGCGAGGTCCTTGAAGGTGATCGTCCGGACCGCCTTTGAGGCGGGTACGTACATCGCGGTATCAGGGGTTGATTCAGCTTTCATCGGTCTTTTCCTTCGGTAGCAGGTCCGGCAGATCATCATCGGCTATCGCGCGCCATCCGGCACCTTGCAGATCTTCGAATTGTCTTGCGCGCAAGGACCAGACAAAGCCCGCCAGCCCGAGAGCTCCGAGCGAAAGGGCCAGAGGCAGGAGATAAACCAGCACATTCATGCGTTTGCGCCTCCGGACTTGCCGGCCCTCAGCGCATTGAGCGTGACGATGACGGAGGAGCCGGACATGGCGAGGGCTGCCACAAGCGGGGTTGCGAAGCCGGCGATGGCCAGTGGCACTGCAACGGCGTTGTAAATCACGGCCAGCCAGAGGTTCTGGACCATCAGGTATCTGGCGCGCCGCGAGATCGTCAGCGCGGAAAGCACGGGCGTCAGCTGCGAACCGAGGAAGATTGCATCAGCCGCGGTCTGTGTCAGATGCACGGCTGTGACCGGCGATATGGACACATGCGCAGCAGCAAGCGCTGGTGCGTCATTCAGGCCATCGCCCACCATCAACACCTTGCGGCCCTGAGCCTTCAATGCCTCGATCCGCCTGATCTTGTCAGCCGGTGTGAGGCTGAAGGCGATTTTCGCGATCCCAAGCGTGCGGGCGGCATCGGCAACAGCAGTCTCGCGATCACCGGACAGGATCTCGATATCGAGGCCGAGTGCCTTGAGCTGCCGAACCGTCCGGACGGCATCAGGACGCAGGGCCTGCTGGATGGCGAAGACCACCGCCCGATCGCCATTGCGGAAGGCCATCAGGGATGCGCCGGGATAGCGCCTCGCCACAGCGTCGGCTTCTGCCAGCGCATCGCAGTGGCTTGGCTTGCCGAGGCGCAGCGTCTTGCCAGCATACTCGGCCGTGACGCCAAGGCCGGGTTCCTCCGTGGCCTGCAGGGGCGCTGTCGCCCCGCTGGCGCCAACAATGGCCTGCGAGATCGGATGGCGGCTGGACAGCGCCAGCCTCCCGGCGAGTTCCAGATCGATCCGGTCGATCTCGGCTGCATTCGCAAGCTCGGGCAGCGGCATGGTCAAGGTGCCGGTCTTGTCGAAGACGACCGTGTCGACCTCGGCGAACCGTTCAAGCGCACTGCCCTGATTGAGCAGCACAGAGCGGCGGAAAAGCGCTCCGGCGGCCACCACCTGCACAGCGGGCACGGCCAGCCCGAGCGCACATGGGCAGGTGATGATCAGCACGGTGATGGCGATGATCAGTGCCTGCTGCCAGGCCAGCCCCGCCAGCATCCAGCCGACCAGCGTGATGAGCGCGGTTGCATGCACCATCGGCGCGTAGAGTTGCGCCGCGCGGTCAGCCAGCAGAAGATGGCTCGACTTGCTTGCAGTCGCCCGCTCGAGCAGCTGGTTGACCTCGTCCAGCAACGTGCCTGTCGCGGCGTTGAGAACGCGGATTTTCAGCGTGCCTGATACATTCAGCGTCCCGGCAAAAACCATGGCGTCTTCGGCAATCACCACATAGTCGGTCTCGCCTGTGATGAGACTCTGGTCGATTTCCGAGTGGCCTGAGATGACTTTGCCATCGACCGAAATGCGCTCTCCCGGCCGCA
>JAYWHQ010000449.1:0-2569 GCA_043777655.1 Allobosea sp.
CAGGGGAGCGGGATGTTGCAATGACTTGGATTTTTTGGATCGGCGCAACGAAATATCAATGCGTTGCCGTCACTCTCACTGGTTGTGTGCAGTTGTGCGAGTGGTCTGTCCGCCCATGTCGGGACTTCCGAATTTTCCTGATCTTCTGGTGCTGGTCGCCGATCCCAGTGTCCACATGCGTCGCATCATCCGCGATGTGATTTCGCGTGCCGGTATCAAGCGCGTGGTCGAGGCGACGGACGGCGCCGAGGCCATCGAATCCTTTTCGACCGCCTATCCGGACATCGTGATCGTCGATTGGGACATGCCGATGCTGACGGGGGAGGAGTTTGTACGCCTCGTGCGCACACCTGCCACGTCGCCCAGCCCACGCACCTCGATCATCCTGCTGACCTCGGCACCGCAAAAAAGCATCATCACGCGCGCTGTGACCCTGGGCGTCAACGAGGTGCTGATGAAGCCGTTTTCGCCCAAGGCGCTCTGGGGCCGGATGGAGCAGGTGGTGCGCTATCCGCGCCAGTTCGAGCAGGTGGGCTCGATGCTGAAGCCTGTTGCGCGCATCGTGGCAGGGCAGGCCGTCTGAACCAGACTGCACAAGCGCTCCCATGATGACCTAACGGAAACATGCGCAACAGCGCTTGGCATCGCCCGTCAGTGCGCTGTAAGCTGTCCAGCGAAACGAACTCATATGCGGCGCGCTGAACCCGCGTTTTTCTGGCGCTGCAAAGGATACCTGTTGTGACTGCCGACAAATGGCCTAACCCTGCGCGCCTGCATGGCGCAGCGGGTGGCTTTTCCGCCAGCGCGGATGGTGCATCCGTGCATCATTGGCCAGACCATGAGCCACACACGCGCACCTATGCAGCGCTGGATCTGGGCACCAACAATTGCCGCCTGCTGGTGGCGCGTCCGTCTTCAAGCGGGTTCCGCGTCGTTGACGCATTTTCGCGCATTGTGCGGCTGGGGGAGGGGCTTGGCACCACGGGCCGTCTCGGCGATGCAGCCATGGAGCGAGCGATTGCCGCATTGAAAATCTGCCAGGCCAAGATGCAGGCGCGGCATGTGGCGCGGTCGAGGCTCATCACCACGGAAGCCTGCCGGGCCGCCAGCAATGGCGCCGAATTCGTGGCCATGGTCTCGGCGCAAGCGGGGCTTGATCTCGAAGTCATCGATCAGGGCACCGAAGCGCGCCTTGCGGTTTCCGGCTGCGCATCGCTGGCCGATCCGCGTGCCGAGGGCGTGATTGTTTTCGACATTGGCGGTGGCTCGACCGAGATCATCTGGATGGCAGGCCGCGGCATGGCGGCTGATCCTGTTGGCCATATCCGCGAATGGGCCTCGTTGCCCATCGGGGTGGTGTCGTTGGCGGAGCGTTTCGGCGGCGTGCATGTCGACCGCGAGGTGTTCGAGAAGATGGTCACTGAGTCGAGCGAGGCTCTGGGCCCTTTCATCGCCAAGGCGGCTGGCGCACCGCACGCCGAAAATTTCCATCTGCTGGGCACATCCGGCACGGTGACAACACTGGCGGGAGTGTATCTCGGGCTCGAGCGCTATGACCGTCGGCAGGTGGACGGGCTGTGGATGCATGATGATGATGTCGGCAAGATCATGACCCGGCTGATTGACATGGACTATGAGGCGCGTGTCGCAAATGCGTGCATCGGTCGTGAGCGGGCCGATCTTGTGCTGGCCGGTTGTGCGATTTTCGAAGCCATCCGCCGCGCATTCCCCAGTCCACGCGTGCGCATTGCCGATCGCGGCCTGCGCGAGGGCATTCTCATCCGTATGATGCAGGAGGACGGCGTGCTCTTGCCGGGCAGAACCCGATGACGCGCAACACAGGAAACGGCAAATCCGGGGGCAAGACAAGCAGCGCCCGGCCACCGAAAAAAACAGCCGCAAAGGTTGCAAACAAGGCGGCCGCCAAGGTCGAGCGCAAGGCAAAGGCCGGTGCTGCCGCCAAGACGCCGGGCAAACAGCCGGTTGGCGCAAGCGCCAGTGTGCCTGCAGGTGCCGGTGCCGGTATCCGCACGCTCAAGGTCCGGGTGAAAAGCAACGGCAAGCGTACGCTTTCGCAGGCCACCTGGCTGGAGCGGCAGCTGAACGATCCATATGTGGCGCGTGCCAAGCGCGAGGGGTATCGCTCGCGCGCTGCCTTCAAGCTCCTGGAGATCGATGACAAGTACAAGCTGCTGAAGCCTGGCCAGCGCGTCATCGATCTGGGCTGCGCGCCAGGTGGTTGGTCGCAGATCGCGGCTGTGCGCACCCATTCGCTGAACGGCAAGGGCCGCGTGGTCGGGATCGACCTGCTGGAAGTGGAGGCCATCCCTGGTGTCGAACTGATCCAGATCGACTTCATGGACGATTCCGCACCCGGCCGGATGATGGATTTCCTCGGTGGCCCCGCCGACGTGGTCCTGTCCGACATGGCGGCCAACACCACGGGCCACAAGAAGACCGACCATCTGCGCATCATCGGGCTGGTTGAAACGGCGATCGAGTTTGCGCGCGGCGTGCTGGCGCCCGGCGGGGCCTTCGTTGCCAAGGTGTTCCAGGGCGGCATGGAAGC
>JAYWHQ010000450.1:0-8621 GCA_043777655.1 Allobosea sp.
ACGCTTGAACTCGTCATCGGATCGGGCCTCGTGGCGCTGTCGGGCGAGAACGGTGCCGGCAAGACCAACCTGCTCGAAGCGCTCTCGCTGTTCTCTCCCGGCCGTGGCCTGCGTCGCGCCGAAACCGCCGAAATGGCGCGCAAGTCCGCCGGGACGGACCGCACGACCTTTCTGCCTGCACGCGGCGGCTTCTCCGTCGCGCTCGAACTTGCCAGCGTCGAGCCCGCTCCAGAAGAAGCACCAATACGGTTGGGGCTCGGCCTGTCCGAACCGGGCGAAGATGGCCGGCGCGCCCGCATCACCCGCATCAACGGCGCCAGTGTCGGCTCAAGTTCGGCCTTTGCAGAGTATCTGCGCGTTGTCTGGCTGACGCCCGATCTCGACGGACTGTTTCGCGGCGCTGCCGGTGACAGGCGCCGGTTTCTCGACCGGCTGGTGCTGGCCATCGACCCCGCCCACGCGGCCCGCGCAGCCAGCCTGGAGCGGGCGCTCCGCTCGCGCAACCGCATCCTCGACGAGACGCCGCATGAGGCGCCATGGCTGGATGCGGTCGAGCGCGAGGTGGCCGAACTCAGCGTGGCTGTCGCAGCGGCGCGCGCCGAAACTGTCAACCGGTTGGGCCAGCTGATTGCCGCGACCCATGATCCTGCTTCGCCGTTTCCGGATGCCAGACTGACACTCGAGGGCGAAACCGACGCGCTGGTGGCGAGCCTGCCCGCGCTTGATGCCGAAGACCGCCTGCGCGACCTGCTGCGCCGCACGCGCGCACGAGACAAGGCCGCAGGGCGCACCCTCACAGGCCCGCAAACCTCGGACCTGCTGGTGCATCATGCACCCAAGGACATTCCGGCTGCCCAGGGTTCCACCGGCGAGCAGAAAGCCCTGCTGATCGGGTTGGTGCTGGCCCATGCGCGGCTGGTGGCCAGCATGAGCGGCATCGCGCCGCTGGTCCTGCTGGATGAGGTCGCAGCTCATCTCGATCCCCGGCGCCGCGCCGCGCTCTATGCCACGCTGTCGGGCTTCGGCGCACAGGTCTGGATGACCGGCGCTGACCCCGCCCTGTTTGAAGACCTGCCTGCGGGCGCCACGCGCCTCAAGGTGGCCGCTGGTCGGGTGGACATGGCCTAGCCCAAAGGCTTATCAAGGTCCCAATCCACAGCCCTAGTCTGTATCTTCTCCAGGAGGAGCATCATGGACCCACTCGCTCTTGCGCTGTTTGCAGGCGTCTATTTTGCCGCCGTCGCTTCGCCTGGACCGGGCATTGCTGCCGTTGTGGCGCGCGTGATGGCGCGCGGGCTGGCCGGTGCGCCGGCCTTCGTGCTCGGCTTTGTCGTGGGCGATCTGATCTGGTTCACCATTGCAGCCACAGGCCTCGCCGTCATCGCGCGCAATTTTGAAATGCTGTTCCTCGCCATCAAGTATGTGGGCGCGGCCTATCTGCTCTATCTCGCCTGGCGCATCTGGACGGCCCCGGTCACGACCACGGAGATCGCGGCTGATCCATCGGTCAAAGGCCAGGTCGCGGCCTTTTTCGGTGGGCTGATGGTGACACTCGGCAACCCCAAGGTCATCGTCTTCTTCCTGTCGATCATGCCGATCGTTGTCGATCTGCAGGCAATCACGCCAGAAATCTTTGCGCAGATGGCGCTGGTCATTGCCTGCGTCATCGGTCCCGTCATGATGGGTTATGCCCTGCTGGCCGAGCGCGCCCGCCGCCTGTTCCACTCGGCCCGCGCCCTGAAAAACATCAACCGCGGCACGGCGGCCATCATGGCCGGCGCTGCTGCCCTCATCGCGGCGCGCTGAGCGCAGCCCTTCCTCCCGAACACCGAAAGCGGACACACAAGATGGACGTGAAAGACAGCAACGGCACGATTCTGAGCGATGGCGACAGCGTCACCCTCATCAAGGACCTGAAGGTGAAGGGCACCTCGACCACGCTGAAGCGCGGCACGATGGTCAGGAACATCCGCCTGACCGGCGACCCCGACGAGGTGGAATGTCGCGTCGAGAAGATCAAGGGCCTCGTGCTGCGCACCGAGTTCCTGAAGAAGGCGTGACGGAGCCCAAAAACGCCCTTCAGACAAAGCGCTTCATGCCGACATCATTCCATGAGGCACATTGTTCGGCGCTTCGACCATCAGCCTCCCGTCGGTGACAAGCCGGCTGACACGGGTGAAACAGCAGGTGGGCGCTCCGGTTTGATCTGCAGCAACCGGGCAAGCTCCGGTTCGCGGACAAGGTCAGCAAGCGTGTATTTGTCGAGCACGGCGAGATACGCCACCAACGCGTCGCGCAGGATATGCTCCAGGCGGCAGGCGCCGGTGATGACGCACAAGTTGTTGGGGCCTAGGCATTCAACCAACGCAAAATTATCTTCCGTGTCGCGGATGACGGCACCGATGCCAATCGCCTCCGGCACGCGCGCCAGCCGTATCCCGCCGCCCCGGCCTCGCACTGACTCGACATGGCCATGATGGACCAGCCCGAGAATGACCTTCATCAGATGGTTCTTCGAAAGGCCGAAGGCCTTTGCCACTTCATCTGCCGTGACAAGGCGCCCACGTGCGAGCCCCAGATAGGTCAGCAAGCGCAGGGCATAATCGGAGTGCAGGGTCATGCGCATGGCGGCAGAATCCAAACTGGTATTTTATATATTGCTTTTAAACTGTCCAACCGGTAAACCGCAATGGTGCTTTCCAGATTGCGGTTCGAAGACACGGCCATGCAGCCCGAAGTCAAATCATCATTCACGCCGCGCCCCTCCGCGCCCGGGCTGAAATGCGGCATAACGGAAGAGATGACCGCCCGGCTTGTCGATGCCTTCTACGCAAAGGTGCGGCTTGATGCGTTGCTGGGCCCGGTTTTCGAGGCAGCGATTCATGACTGGGACAGCCATCTGAGCAAGCTTCGCGACTTCTGGTCATCGGTGACGCTGATGACGGGCCGCTACAAAGGCCGCCCGGTCCCGGCCCATGTCGGCCTGCCAGGGATCGGCCCGGAGATGTTCGGCCGCTGGCTTTGCCTGTTTCGCGAGACAGCCCGCGAAGAATGTCCGCCACCCGCCGCCGCACTCTATATCGCCAGCGCCGAACGCATCGCGTCATCGCTCCAGATGTCCATTGATTTTCACCGGGGCGCGCTCGGTGCCGTCCTGCCGGAAGGAAGGGAAAAGCCATGACCAATGTTGTCAAGACTGACATTGCAAAAGCCGACATCGCGAAACACGTCCTGCCGAATCCGGAGAACATCGACACCGGCTCGTCACTGGTGCCGATGCTGGTGTGGGGGCTGGTGCTGATCGTCATCGGCATGACTGCGGTGATGGTTCTGGTCTAGAACACCGTCAAGCGAATTGGGCGCCGACACGCCGATGACTGCTGCGATATCGTCTTTGAACGAGGATGCCGAGACGTACACGTCACCACCCTGTCGAGCACCTCTCCCCGACTTCCGCCCCGGCTGTGGCATTGATACTGGCCTGCGAAAGCTTGCGCACAGCCTGACATCGCCCTGATCGCGGAAAGCGCGTCGTGCAATTGCCGGGCCTATCCCCGCAGGCGGTATTTCACGAAGCCTTCGCCGCCATCACCTGCCGGCTCAGCTTTCAGTGTCTTCGGCAACAAGACTGCAGCAGCGGGGCTTGTCAAAAAGGTGATGTTGGCGTTGGGCGGCAACGCGGCGAAGGTCCAGTTGCCGTCGGCTGACGGGTTGATGGTCTTCTTTGCGAGAATATGACGCACCACGACATCGCGGTTGAGATCAGGCGCATCCATGATGATCGTCGTCTTGGTGCCGGGGAAATTGCCGCCGCCGGAAGCACGATAGTTGTTGGTCGCGATGACAAACTCGGCCTTGTCATCGATGGGCTTGCCACCGAAGGACAGGTCCACGATGCGGCGCGCGTCCAGCGAGACCAGCTTGCCCTCGCCATCATAGCGCGAGGCTTGAGTCACATCGATCTTGTAGCTCACGCCGTCGATCACATCGAAATTGAAGGCGGGAAAGCGCGGATCGATCAGCGGCTGTTCGCCTGTCTTCGCCGGATCGATCTGGTTGAAGATGCCGGCCGAGCGCTCCAGCCATTCGCGCACCTGCGCACCGGTGACCTTCACCACCTGCACGGTGTTGGGGTAAAGGTAGATATCCGCCACATCCTTGATGGCGATGGGGCCTGTCTTGATGTCGGTGAAGAAGGACGGCCCGCCACGACCGCCGGACTTGAAAGGCGCTGCTGCTGACAACACCGGCAGGTCCTTCCATTGCGAGGCGGCCAGCAGATCCTTCACATAGGCGATCTGCGCATCAGCCACGATCTGCACGGACGGATCATCCGCCACCAGTGCGAAATAGCTGTTGATCGGCGCCGACGTCGCACCCACCGGCTCGCGCATATAGGCAAGTGTCGCCTCATGGTCAGCTTTCACGGCAGCCAGCACGACGCCTTCTGCTTCCACCTTGGGCACGATTCTGCGATCTGCCGTGCGCTCGAAGATCGGCCGCGGATCGACCTTGAAACCGGCAACTTTCCACGAAGCGCCAGCGCGCTCCAGTTCCAGATCGACAACGCCGAGATGCGAGCCCCAGAAACCGGGCTGGCAGGCCGGCTTGCCATGCAGGCTGCCCTTGATGTTGTCGACACCTTCAATGCCGTCAAACGCCTTGGCACCCGGAAACACCAGATGCTGGTGGCCGGTCAGGATGACGTCGATACCATCAAGCTTTGCCAGATGCAGGGCAGCGTTCTCTTCCATGCCCTTGCGCTCGCCGCCCGCAATGCCCGAATGGCAAAGCGCGATGACGATGTCGGCGCCTGCTGCCTTCACCGCCGGAAGCTGCGCACGCGCGGCATCCACAATGTCGATCGCAACCAGCTTGCTCTCGAGATGGGCCTTGTCCCACTGCGTGATCTGCGGCGGCACGAAACCGATGACACCGACTTTCACCTTCTGCTTCGCGCCGGCCTCATCGGTGAACTCGCGCTCGAGCACGGTCCAGGGTTCATAGAGTGGGGTGCCCAGCGCAGTGAAAACATTGGCGCAGACGAAGGGGAACTTCGCCTTGGCCAGCCCGTGGTTGAGAAACTCCAGCCCGTAGTTGAACTCGTGGTTGCCCAGGGTGCCGCCATCATAGGGCAGCGTGTTCATGGCGGCGATCATCGGGTGGGTGTCGCCCTCCTTCATGCCGCGCTTGTAGGCCATCCAGTCGCCCATCGAGGAGCCTTGCAGGAAGTCGCCATTGTCGAACAGCAGGCTGTTCTTGACTTCCGCCTGCGCGGCCTTGACCAGCGCCGCCGTCTTGGCAAGGCCCACCGTGTTGTCCGGCGCATCGCGATAATAGTCGTAAGGAACGACGTTGACGTGCAGATCAGAGGTTTCCAGCACACGCAGTTTCACCCGTGCCGGTGCCTGCGCCGCAAGGGCTTGCGGCAAGACAGACACCGCCGTCAGCGCCGCACCAGCAGTCAGGGTTTCACGGCGGGTGAGGTGTGGGTGACGCGGCATGGCAGGCTCCTGAATGAAACGGTTCATCCGGGATTTAGCATTGCGTCATGACGATTGAACAGAGAAAGCTTGCCACGTCGTCTTTCGCAACCTGCCGCCAGATCAGGTCAATGCCGCATCCAGATCCGCCCAAAGGTCATCTACACTTTCAATGCCGGTGGAGAGGCGCAGCAGGTCGGGCGGGCAGGGCGAGCCTGGCCCCTCGATGGAGGCGCGGTGCTCGATCAGGCTTTCGACGCCGCCCAGCGAGGTTGCGCGCTTGAAGAGCTGCACGCGCGACGCCGCCCTGATCGCGGCTTCCGGCCCGTCTGTCACCTGCACCGACAGCATGAAACCAAAGCCATTCTCCATTTGCCGGGCCGCAATGTCATGGCCGGGATGCTGCGGCAGGCCGGGGTAAAGCACGCGCGCCACCTTGGGATGGGCCGACAGACGATGGGCAAGGTCCATCGCAGATTGTGCCTGGCGGTCGGCGCGCAGATGCAGCGTGCGCATGCCGCGCATCAGGAGATAGGCCTCGAACGGCCCCAGAATGCCGCCCTGCATCTTGCGCACGGTCTTGATCTGCGCCCAGAACGCGTCGTCCTTCGCCGCCGTCAGCGCGCCTGCCACCACGTCAGAGTGGCCGTTCAGGATCTTGGTGGCGGCATGCATGACGATGTCGGCGCCGAGTGTCAGCGGGCGGGTATGCACCGGCGAGGCGCAGGTGGAATCGACTGCCAGCCGCGCGCCCGCCTTGTGGGCGATGGCGGCAGCTGCCGCGATGTCCGTGATGGTCCAGAGAGGGTTGGACGGCGTCTCGATCCAGACCAGTTTGGTCTTTCCCGGACGCATCGCGGCTTGCAGCGCTGTCAGGTCATCGGTCTCGACAAACTCGATCACGAGCCCCCAGCGTGTCGCTTCCGTGCTGAGCCAGGAGCGCAGCGCCCAATACATCACTCGCGACGCGACCACATGATCGCCGGGCGACAACGCCTGGAACACAGCCGTGGCGGCGGCCATTCCTGAACCAAACAGCAGCGCGCCGGCCTTTGCCTCTTCCAGCATGGCGAGCACGCTCTCGGCCTCGCGGATGGTCTCGTTGTCCGGGCGGCCATAGACGAAGCCAGACGAATAAGCGTTGTCCTCGTCACGGATATAGGTCGTCGCGATGTGGATCGGCGTCACGACACCGCGCGTCAGCGGGTCGATCTTGCCCATGGCCTGTGCAGCCAGAGAACGCGGAGAAAAGACGGGCTTCGATGCTTTGGTCATGAGCAGCTTTCAAATCGGGATCATTTCGCAAATCGGCGCTGGCCGCCATGTGAGGCAAGCGCGCCCGCTGATGCAAGCTCAAGACAACCGCGCCGGGCGCAACCGTTGCCTTTCAGCGGTGCATGCCCCACATCAGCTGGATGCTGAAAACAACGCTCCGAAACGCTGCTCTCGCGACCATTCCGACCTTTGCGGCTGCTTTTCTTGGCAGCCTGGCCACGCAGCCGCAGATCACGGGCTGGTATGCCACGGTCATCAAGCCATCGTTCAACCCGCCCAACTGGATTTTCGGGCCGGTCTGGACGCTGCTGTTTGCGATGATGGCCTATGCTGCCTTTCGCATCCTGCAACGGCCTGCAGGCACGCCGGGTCGCAGCAATGCGCTCAAGCTGTTCTTTTTGCAGCTTGTCATGAATGCCTCATGGTCCTGGGCCTTTTTCGGTTCGCAGAGCCCGCTGCTTGGCCTGCTCGTCATCGTGCCGTTGCTGCTCATGATCCTTGGCACAATCATGCTGTTCCGCCCGCTCGACAGGCTGGCCGGCGCGCTGCTGGTGCCCTACGCGCTTTGGGTGTCGTTCGCGACGCTGCTGAACATGTCGATCTGGTGGCTGAACCGCTAAGGCTTAGTCTCTGGCCAGAACCTGCGTCACGGTCTGGCGCAGTTCGGCCAGCGAGAAGGGTTTCGACATCACTTCGCTGACGATGGCCTCAAGGCTTTTCGCGCGCTCGCGCTGCTCGGCATAGCCGGTCATCAGCATGATCGTGAGATCGGGATAGTCGCGCTTGGCGGCGAGCGCCAGCGCGATGCCATCCATCAGCGGCATGCGGATGTCGGTCAGCAGCAGGTCGAAACGTCCGGATTCCGCCGTCAGCACATCCAGCGCCTCGGCGCCATCGCCGGCTTGCAGGCATTCATGGCCATCGAGCATCAGCCCGCGCGCCACCAGCGCCCGCACCGGCTCCTCGTCATCTACCACCAGAATGCGTGCCATGCTGCGCTCCGTCAGCTGTTCAACCAAACCTGGATACCCTGCAGGCCTAGATGCCTGGCAACCCGGCCTGATCGTCAGTCTCGATCACGCCAACATAGGGCAGTTGCCGCCAGGCATGGGCGACATCCATGCCATAGCCGACAACAAAGTAATCCGGGCACTCGAAGCCGACATGCTCGGCCTTGATGTTGACGGCGCGCTTGCCCGGCTTTTCCAGCAACACGGCGCACATCACCTTGGCCGCGCCACGTGCCGCCAGCAGATCCTTGGCGAAAGCCAGCGTGCGGCCCGATTCCAGAATATCATCGACCAGCAGCACATCACGGCCCCGCACATCGGTCTGCACATCACGCAGGATCTCGACCTGGCCTGACGAGACAGTGCCTGCGCGATAGCTGGACAGATGCACGAACTCGACTTGGGGGCTCATGCCCTCGCGGTGCATGGCGCGGATCAAGTCGGCGGCAAACATGAAGCTGCCTTTCAGCACGGCCACCACGAGCAGGTCATTGGGGCCTTGGGCTGCCAGCGCCTTGGCCATTTCGGCATTGCGGCGGGCAATGCTGCCCTCGTCATAGAGAACGCGGATACGGCTCTGGTCGGTCATGGATACATCGGCCTCAGCGTGCGACGGCGGCCAGTTTTGTCCCGCCTTTGGCGAAGCGCACGACAACTGATTGCCCGTTCTGGGGCGGCGCTGCAAGCCGCGCGCGGAATCTGGCCTTGTCGCCTGCATTGAGCGCGGCGCGCGGTGGCTCGGTTGTCCAGCTGTAGAGCTGCTTTCCGTCGGCATCATGGATGATGATCTCGATCAGCGGCAATTTCGTGGCCTGGCGCGTGATGTTGGACACCTCGCCCTCGACCACGAGGA
>JAYWHQ010000451.1:0-8611 GCA_043777655.1 Allobosea sp.
GTCTCGCTGGGTGTGCAGGCGCTGGATGATGCGGATCTCAAGGCGCTGGGGCGCATGCATTCGACCGCAGAAGCACTGGTGGCTGTCGACATTGCTGCCCGGCATTTCGAGCGCTTCTCGTTTGACCTGATCTATGCCCGCTCGCCGCACCAGACGCCTGAACGCTGGCGCAAGGAGCTGGAAACCGCCATTGCGCGCGCGGCAGAGCATCTCTCGCTCTATCAGCTCACCATCGAGCCCGACACGCCTTTTGCGGCGCTGCACCGCGCCGGCAAGCTGCACATTCCGGATCATGAGGCTGCACGCGTTCTTTATGAGGTGACGCAGGAGGTCTGCGACAAGCACGATTTCTCGGCCTACGAAATCTCGAACCATGCCCGCAAGGGCGCCGAATGCGCGCATAATCTGGTCTACTGGCGCTATGGCGAATATGCTGGCGTCGGTCCCGGTGCGCATGGGCGGCTGGTGACGGCGCGTGGCCGCCGTGGGCACGCGACTGAGCGCAATCCCGAAGCCTGGCTGGCGCTGGTCGAGGCACAGGGCCATGGCCTCATCGAGGACGAGGCGCTTTCAATGGAGGCCGAGGGCGACGAGTTCCTGCTGATGGGCCTGCGCCTGTCGGAAGGCATTGATCCTTCACGGTTTGCTGCGCTCTCGGGCCGCAAATTGCGACCGGACAAGATCGATGTGCTGCTGGCGGACGGCCTTCTGCAGCATCTGCCGGGCGGGCGGCTTGCCGCCACGCGCGATGGCGCCTTGCTGCTTGACGCGGTGGTGGCTGATCTGGCCGCCTGAAACCAGACTCGCGCGACGGGCTTCTTGCGTCGCAGGCTTATTGCGTCGCGGGCTTGCCAAGGTCGCGCGGGGCGGCGCTGACCGTGACCGACTGGCCATTGCGCACCTCGAGCACGGCAAGGCCGCGCTCGCTCGGGCCTTCCGCGCGGAAGCGAAACACGCCATCGGCGCCGGCAAAGCCTGAAGGGTTGGTGAGCACGGCCTCGTCAAAACGGCGCGTGCCTTGCGTGCGCACAAGCGCCGCGACCAGTGAAACCGCATCGTAGGACAAGGTGGCGGTGCGCGTTGGCGGACCACCAAAACGCTTCTGATACCGCCCGGAGAATGCATTGAAACCAGCCGAATCAGGCGAGGCAAACCAGCCGCCCTGAACCGCAGCCACCCGGAAGACATTGGCATCGTTCCAGACGCCAGTGCCGATTGGCTTGATCTTTGCCGGGTCAAAACCCGCCTGCTGCAGCAACGGTCCGATCAAAGGCATCGTGTCGGCGCCTGCTGGCAGGAAAAGCGCGTCGGACTGGCCAAAAGCCGGCGACAAGCGGCCAACGGCCTCGCGAATCTTCCCCTGATCGGCTGCGAAGCGCTCGATGGCGACAATGCGGGCCCCGCGCGAGGCAACAGCCTGCTGGAAGGCGGCCTCGACCACCTTGCCATAGGCCGTATCCGGCACCAGCGCAGCGAAGGACTTCCGGCCCTGTGCGGTGGCATGGGCAATCACGCGGTTGACGTCGTTCTCCGCGAGGAATGACAGCAGATAGACGCCTTTGCCCGCGACGTTGATGTCCGTCGAAAAGGCCATCACCGGCCTGTTTGCCCCGCGTGCAACCTGGGCCGCACTCTGGACGGAGCCGGCAAAGAGCGGGCCGATAATCATCTCGGCACCCTCGTTCAGCGCCGCCTGGGCTGCCGCCTGCGCGCCTTCGGGCGTGCCGCGATCATCTTTCACCAGCAAGGTAATGTCTGGTCCGGGAAACTCGGCAATCGCCATCTCGGCGGCATTGCGCAGCGCATTGCCCACGACGGCCCCCTGGCCTTCAGCCGTCAGCGGCAGGATGAGGCCAACCTTGACCGAGCCTGTGCCGATGGTCGAACCTGACGCAGGCTGTGCGCCGCCGGGACCCGGCGCCCCGCCTGTGGTGCCAGGCGGCGTTGGTGCGCTGTCAAAGCCCGGAAGGCCGGACAGTCCCGCGCCACCGCAAGCAGCCAGCGACAGAGCGAGCGCACCCAGTGCAGCTGCCGCGCGCAGCTTTGCCGGGCGGTAAGTCGACCAATTGCGCAACACGGCATCACTCCGGAATTCAAAACCATCTGTGGCATCAGACAGGGCACCACGACGCTGTCTTGTAGAATGTGAGGCAATATCTTCACAAGTCATTAACTTTTGGTGGCTCGCCGAACAAACAAGGCATCTGGTTCAGGAAAGCCTGCTGTGGCAGGGTCACATGATGCTTCGTTCTGATCCGGCCTCCAATACGTTCACTGCCTTCGGACTTGCTGCGGAAGGTGCCAGACTGGCGCCCGGCCTGCACATTGTCGCGACGCCCATCGGCAACCTCGGCGATATCTCGCTGCGTGCGCTCGCCACTTTGGCCGGAGCCGACCTGATCCTGGCCGAGGATACGCGCGTGACCAAGGTGCTTCTGGCGCATTATGGCATCTCGACGCCGCTCAGTGCCTATCACGAGCACAATGCCGAGCTTGTCCGGCCCAGGATCATGGCGAAACTGGCTGATGGCGGAAAGCTGGCTCTGGTGTCGGATGCCGGCACGCCGCTGGTGTCGGACCCCGGCTATCGGCTGGTGGAGGATGTTGTCGCTGCCGGTATCAGCATCTCGGCCATACCGGGCGCCTCCGCCGTGCTCGCGGCGCTGGTCCTGGCCGGGCTGCCAACAGACCGCTTTTTCTTCGAGGGCTTCCTGCCGCCACGCACCGCCGCGCGCCGGGCCCGGCTGACGGAGCTGGCGCAGGTGCCGGGCACGCTGGTTTTCTTCGAATCGCCGCGCCGGGTGGCGGAGATGCTGGCCGACGCATCAGCAGTGCTGGGCAAGAGGCCAGCAGCCGTCGCGCGTGAACTCACCAAGATGTATGAAAACGTCCGGCGCGGGCTGCTGCCGGAGCTGGCCGCGAGCTATGCCGGCGAGGATGCACCACGCGGCGAGATCGTGGTGCTGATCGGCCCTCCGGAGCTGGCGGAAGCCGGACTTGTTGGCGATCTTGTCGATGAAAAGCTTCGGGTGGCACTGGCTCATAAATCGCTGAAGGAGGCAGTGGCCGATGTGACCGCCGAGACAGGACAGCCGCGCCGCAAGGTCTATGCCCGCGCGCTTGAAATCAGCCGCCTGCCGTGAGCTTGCGGCCCATGCGCAGCGCAGGCCAGCAGCGCGCAGGCCGCACCGGGAGGATGGCCGAGCACATCGCGGCGCTTTTCCTGATGGCCAAGGGCTATCGCATTCTGGCACGGCGCTATGGCGGCAAGGGCGGCGAGATCGATCTGATCGCCAAACGCGGCGACACCATCGCCTTTGTCGAGGTGAAGGCACGCGGCACCATGGAGGCGGCGCTGGGGTCGATCACCGCCGAAAAGCAGCGGCTGGTGGCCAGGCGCATCAACACCTGGCGCGGCCAGAACGCCTGGGCCAGCGGGGCCACGTTCCGTGCTGATGCCATGTTTCTGGCGCCTTGGTGCTGGCCACGCCATATCAACGCGATCTTCGAGCTGCGGTGACAGCAACCCCTCTCTGCATCGCCAGACACCCGATCCGTCAGGCCCTTGCGCCGGGCAGGGGTGCGGCCCGATATAGCGGGCAGATCAAACGAGAAAGAGCCTGACATGACGCTGACCGTTGCCGTGCAGATGGACCCGATCGAGAACATCAAGATCGCTGGCGATTCAAGCTTTGCGCTGATGCTGGAAGCACAAGTTCGCGGACACGCGCTGCTCACCTACACGCCGGACAAGCTCTCGATGCGCGATGGCGTGGTGACCGCCACCGTGCGACCAGCCACCGTCCGCGATATCGTGGGTGACCATGTCACGCTGGGGGCGGAAGAGCGGATCGATCTTTCCACCACCGACGTGGTGCTGCTGCGGCAGGACCCGCCCTTCGACATGGGCTATGTCACCACCACCCATCTGCTGGAGCGCATCCACCCAAAGACATTGGTGGTCAATGACCCGGCCCATGTGCGCAATGCGCCAGAAAAAATCTTTGTCACCGAGTTCCCGGACCTGATGCCGCAGACGCTCATCACGCGGGACCGGGCCGAGATCGATGCTTTCCGGGCCGAGTTTGGCGAAGTGGTGATGAAGCCGCTTTATGGCAATGGCGGCGCGTCGGTCTTCAAAGTTGGTGTGAAAGACCCGAATTTCGGCTCGCTCTATGACCTGTTCGCCGCCACCTTCCGCGAGCCTTGGGTGGTGCAGCGCTTCATGCCGGAGGTGAAGGATGGCGACAAGCGCATCATCCTAATTGATGGCAAGGCGGCGGGCGCGATCAACCGCGTGCCTGCCGAAAACGACATCCGCGCCAATCTGGTGCGCGGCGGTGCGGCCAAACCAACCGACCTGTCAAAGCGCGAGCAGGAAATCTGCGAGCGGATCGGGCCGTTCCTGCGTGACCGTGGGCTGATCTTCGTTGGCATCGACGTGATTGCGGGCAACCTGACCGAGATCAACGTCACTTCGCCCACGGGTCTGCGCGCCATCAAGCGGCTGGGCGGGCCCGATCTGGCCGTGGATGTCTGGGACGCGATCCAGGCGCGGCTGGGCTGAAGCGCTTCAGTCTGGTTGGCGTCCATAGCCCAGCGTCTCGAAGCGCATGGTCATCGCATCCACCAGCAGCAGCTTGCCGACCAGCCCCTCGCCAAAACCGGTGGCAAGACGGATGACTTCCAGCGCCATCAATGAGCCCATGACGCCCGCCAACGCGCCAAGCACGCCCGCTTCTGCGCAGGGCGCCACCGTGCCGGGCGGCGGCGGGGTGGGAAAGAGATCGCGATAGCCGGGATTGGGTTGGCCATCGGCGCCCGTCTCATGCGCCCGAATGGTGGTCAGCGAGCCATCGAACCGGCCAAGCGCCGCCGTCACCAACGGCTTTTGCTCGGCAAGGCAGGCATCGGCGACAGCATAGCGTGTCTCGAAATTGTCAGAGCCATCTGCCACGATATCATAGCTCGCGATCAGCGCGCGGGCATTGGCTGGCGTGAGGCGGTGGGCATGCGGCTCGAAGCGCACATGCGGGTTGAGCCGCGCCACGAAGCCTGCCGCGCTTGCCACCTTGGTGTGGCCGACATCTTCGCTGCGGTGAATGACCTGACGCTGGAGGTTCGAGAGCGACACCACGTCGTCATCGACCACGCCAATGACGCCGACACCGGCAGCCGCCAGATACTGGATCAGCGGTGCCCCCAGCCCGCCTGCGCCAATCACCAGCACGCGTGCTGTCGAAAGCCGCGCCTGTCCGGGCCCGCCAATCTCGGGCAGCACCAGATGGCGGCCATAGCGCTCGATTTCATCATCAGTGAAGGCCATGACCAAGGCTTAAGACCAAAAGGCGCTGCCCGGCAACAGACGCGTCCAAAAACTGTGCTTGAGGGCCGATGCAAAGACTTGGCGTCAGACCCAAGCTCGTGCCAAGTTGCGGCCAACGTCATGGCGGCAAGAGGCCCCGTGACTGCCCAGGGAGCACATCATGCGTCTAACAACCTTCACCCGCTCGCTTGCAGCAGCCTTGGCCGGCGTCGCGCTTTCCGCTGTGGCGGCCGCCGCCCAGACCGCGATCAAGCCAGCCATCGTCTATGACAAGGGCGGCAAGTTCGACAAATCCTTCAACGAAGGCGTTTTCAACGGCGCCGAGAAGTTCAAGAAGGAAACCGGCGTCGATTTCCGCGATTTCGAGCCGCAGAATGAAGCCCAGATGGAGCAGGCCTTGCGCCGCTTCGCCCGTGATGGCCATTCGCCGATCATCGCTGTCGGCTTCAGCCAGGCCACCGCGCTCGACAAGGTGGCGGCCGAATTTCCCGACCTGAAGTTCACCATCATCGACATGGTCGTGAACAAGCCGAATGTGCAGTCGGTCGTCTTCAAGGAGCATGAGGGCTCCTATCTCGTCGGCATGCTGGCCGGCCTCGCCTCGAAGACCGGCAAGGTCGGCTTCATCGGCGGCATGGACATTCCGCTGATCCGCAAATTTGCCTGCGGCTATGTTCAGGGCGTCAAGGCCGCCAAGAAGGATGGCGAGGTGTTCCAGAACATGACCGGCACCACGCCGGCGGCCTGGAATGACCCGGTGAAGGGCGGCGAGCTGGCCAAGAGCCAGATCGACCGTGGCGCTGACGTGCTCTATCACGCCGCCGGTGGCACTGGCATGGGCGTGCTGCGCGCGGCAGCCGACGCCGGCAAGCTGGGCATCGGTGTCGACTCGAACCAGAACGGCATGCATCCCGGCAAGGTGCTGACCTCGATGCTCAAGCGCGTTGATGTCGCGACCTACAACTCCTTCATGGGTGCGCGCGGCAACACCTGGAAGGCCGGCGTCTCGGTGCTGGGTCTGGCCGAAGGTGGCGTGGACTGGGCACTGGATGACAACAACAAGGCGCTCATCACCGCTGACATGAAGGCTGCCGTTGACAAGGCGCGGGCTGACATCGTGGCCGGCACCACCAAGGTGCATGACTACATGTCCGACCAGAAGTGCCCGATGTAAGGACCCGTTGAGCGCCGCCGCCAGACCCGGAGTTGAACCCCGCATGACGGCTGCCGCACGACATCCCGCGATTGAACTGCGCCAGATCGACAAGCGATTTGGCGCGGTTCATGCCAACAAGGCCGTTGATCTGACTGTGCTTTCTGGCTCGGTGCATGGCATCGTCGGCGAGAACGGCGCTGGCAAATCGACGTTGATGTCGATCCTCTATGGATTCTATGAGGCTGATTCCGGCGAAATCCGCGTGAATGGCCAAGCCCGGCGCATCCGCTCGTCGCGCGAGGCGATCGCAGCTGGCATTGGCATGGTGCATCAGCATTTCATGCTGGTGGAGACACTCTCTGTCATCGAAAACATCATTCTGGGTGCCGAAGGCGGCCCGATGCTGGCAGGCGGGCTGGCGCGGGCGCGCATGGAGCTGGCGCGGTTATCCGATACCTATGGCCTGACCATCGACCCTGACGCGATTGTCAGCACCCTGCCGGTCGGCCTGCAGCAGCGCGTCGAAATCCTGAAGGCGCTCTATCGCGGCGCAGACATCCTCATTCTGGACGAGCCGACCGCTGTGCTGACGCCGCCCGAAGCCGATGCGCTGTTCGAGCTGCTGCGCGCGCTGAAGGGACAGGGCAAAACGGTGATCCTCATCACCCACAAGCTGCGCGAGATCATGGATGTGACCGACCGCGTCTCGGTGATGCGGCGTGGCGAGATGGTAGCGACTGTCGAGACCGCGCGCACCTCGCCGCCGGAAATTGCCGAGCTGATGGTGGGCCGCCGCGTGCTGCTGCAGGTCGAGAAAGCGCCCTGCCGACCGGGCAAGCCCATGCTTGAGGTGGCAGGCCTCACCGTGGTCGACGCCCAAGGCGTGACACGTCTGGCTGATGCCAGTTTCAGCGTGGCGGAAGGTGAGATTGTCGGCATTGCCGGCGTCTCCGGCAATGGCCAGAGCGAATTGCTCGAAGCGCTGGCAGGCCTGGTGCAGCCCGCGCGCGGCGTCATCCGTTTTGACGGTCAGATTCTGAACGCGGCTGACCGGCAGCCTGCCAACCTGCGCAGGCGTGGGCTGATGCATGTGCCCGAAGATCGCCAGAAGACCGGGCTGGTGACGGCCTTTGCCACCAGCGAGAACGCCATTCTCGGCTATCAGGATGACGCATCGCTGGGCGTCGGCCCACTTCTGGTCCCGTCTCGGGTCGAGGCGCTGACGCGGGCGGGCATCGAGAAATACGACATCCGACCACCGAACCCTGACCTGAAGACTGCCAATTTCTCCGGCGGCAACCAGCAGAAGATCGTGCTGGCGCGCGAAATCGAGCGCGGGCCCAAATGCCTGCTGGTGGGCCAGCCGACGCGCGGGGTCGACATTGGCGCCATCGAGTTCATCCACCGGCGGTTGATCGCATTGCGAGATGCGGGTGTCGCCATCATCCTCGTCTCGGTCGAGCTGGAAGAAATCATGGGCCTGTCCGACCGCATTCTGGTGATGTGCGGCGGGCGCATCACCGGCGAGCGCCGCCCCGACCAGACCAATGAACAGGACCTTGGCCTGCTCATGGCAGGTGTCAGCGAGAGGGCCGCCTGAATGAACGCTGTGCCGATCACCATGCCGAAATGGGCGGATGTGGCCCTTGTGCCGCTGGTCAGCGTTGTCGCGGCTTTTGCTGTGGCTGGGCTCGTCGTCATCGGCATTGGCGAAAACCCGGCCGAGGCCAGCGCGATCCTGTTGCGTGGCGCGCTGGGCACGCGCGAAGGCTGGGGCTTCACGCTCTATTATGCCACCAATTTCATTTTCACCGGGCTGGCTGTCGCGGTCGCGTTCCATGCCGGGCTGTTCAACATCGGTGGCGAGGGGCAGGCGACGGTGGCCGGCATCGGCATTGCGCTGGTCAGCCTCTATCTCGCACCCTTGCCCAGTTTTCTGCTGATCCCGCTGGCCATTCTGGGTGCGGCGGCCTTTGGCGCGGCTTTCGCCTTCGTGCCCGGTTACCTGCAGGCCACACGCGGCAGCCATGTCGTCATCACCACGATCATGTTCAATTTTCTGGCAGCGACGCTGATCGTCTATCTGCTGGTGAATGTGCTCGGCAAAGCGGGGTCCATGGCGCCGGAAA
>JAYWHQ010000452.1:0-8604 GCA_043777655.1 Allobosea sp.
TTACAAAACGCGCCCGCCTAGGGCCTCGCCTCTGCTTGTGCCCGGTTTTTATGCAGCGCGACCTGAATGGAACGGGCAAAGGTCGCGACAGAATGTCCCGGCCTGTCCGGTTGCGGACGGTTCTCGCTTGGCACGGCCGGCCTTGCAGCGCCCGGTTACGTCCAATCTTGAGGCCCCGCTCTTTCCGCCCCCGTGCGGATCGCCTAGCCTGTCCATGCGATTCACGAGAGGCCAAGACGGCATGCGCGCCCTGACTCCTGATATGATCCGCGCTCCCTTCGCGCGCTACAGCCATGGCATCGAAGTGCCAGCGGGCGCGCGGCTGGTGTTCTGCTCCGGACAGCTTGGCATTGCCGCGGACGAGACCATTCCTGAAAATGTGCGAGCGCAGGCCGATCTCTGCTTTGCCAACATCGCTGCTATCCTGACCGAGGCGGGTCTTTCTCTGGCCGACATCGTGCGTATCAACGCCTATGTCACAGACCGCGCCCACATGCAGGGCTACATGCAGTCGCGCGATGTGCATGTGGCCAATCCGCCACCCGCCTCGACGCTCATGATCGTCAGCGGTTTCACGAGGCCAGAGTTCAAAGTCGAGATCGAGGTCGTTGCCGCTGGCAGCGAAAAGCGCCGCAAGACCGTGCGGACAGCAGGTAAATTCTGAACAGGCAAGTTCTGACTGAACAAGTTCTGAACAGGCAAGTTCTGAACAGGCAAGTTCTAAAGCTGACAGGGGGCTTGAAGCAGCGACCGGGTTTCGTCAGTTTGCAGCAACCCAATGTCGTGAACACCTTCTTGTAGAAAAGAGCCGCCTCATGACCCGCATCCACCAATGGCTCAGCCTTTCGACGCGTGATTTCCAGACGCGGGACATGTCACGCACCATTGCCGTGCTGCCTGTTGCCGCCATCGAGCAGCATGGGCCGCACCTGCCTGTCGGCGTCGATACGCTGATCGCGCAGGGCTATCTTGATCGTGTGCTGCCTCTGGTGCCGGACGATCTGGATGTGCTGTTCCTGCCCATGCAGGCCATTGGCAAATCCAATGAGCATCTCGCCTTTCCCGGCACGCTGACGCTCTCGGCGGAAACCGCGATCCGGGCATGGACCGAGATTGGCGAGAGCGTTTTCCGGGCTGGATGCCGCAAGCTGGTCTTTGTCAATTCACATGGTGGCAACCTCGCGCCGATGGACATCGTGGCGCGTGAGCTGCGGGTGAAGTTCGGCATGCTGGCGGTCACCTCGTCCTGGCATCGGCTGGGCTATCCGGACGGGTTGTTCAGCGCGAGCGAGATGGTGCACGGGATTCATGGTGGCGAGGTGGAAACGTCGCTGATGCTGGCCTTTGCGCCGCAGACTGTGGACATGAAAGAGGCGCGTGATTTTATGCCCCATACGGTTCGGATGGAAAGCGAGTTCATGCATCTGCGCGCGATCCAGCCCGCAGGCTTCGGCTGGATGAGCCAGGATCTGAACCCGGCGGGTGCCATGGGCAATGCGGCAGCGGCCGATGCGCAGCGCGGATCAGACAGTGCCGATTATGGCGCGGCACGCTTCATCGAGCTGCTGCGCGATGTCGACCGGTTCGAGATCCCCGGCAAGTCCTGACATCGCCAGCTGTCTGAGATCAGCCGCGCCAGGGGTAGGTCCAGGTTTCAGTCAGTGCCTTTGTGCCCGAGCGCAGGAAGGCGCGCAGGTCGGCGCTCTGGCCAGGCTCCAGCACAACATCGATGAAGGCGCGGAAGCCTTCAGTCTTCGGATTGGGCACCAGGAAGGACCGCGTGATTCGACCCGCCGAAACCGATGGCACGATCTCGATCCGGTCCGGCTGGCCCAGATGATAAGCCAGATCGCCGCCGGCAAAATCGACGATGAAGCGCCGTGCGCCCGCTGTTACGGTCTCGCCTGAGCCGAGCGCCTTGGGCTTGGCCTGATAGGTGTTGATGGCGCGCCCGCCCGGATGAAGCTCGTCGGCGTCAAGGATCGCGCTGATCTTGTAGCGGAAGGTGGTTTCGCGCCCGGGCTCCAGCGGCACGCGCGGCTGCCAGAGTGCCACGATGTTGTCGTTGGTCTCGTCGGTTGTCGGCAGCTCGATCAGCTCGACATGGCCTTCGCCCCAGTCGCCATCCGGCTCGATCCAGTAAGACGGGCGCAGCTCATAGGCGAGGTCGAGGTCCTGATAGTGCTCGAACACCCGGTCGCGCTGCATCAGGCCGAAGCCACGAATGCCCTTGTCGACAAAGGCGGAAATCGCGGGCTCGACCGGGTTGCGCAGCGGTCGCCAGAGCCATTCGCCAGAACCGGACTGGATCAGCAGGCCATCCGAATCATGCAGCTCCGAGCGGAAATCATCAAAGAAGCGGCGGTCATTCTCGCCAGTGAAGAACATCGATGTGAGCGGGGCCAGCCCGAACTTCTCGACGCGTCGGCGGGCGAACAGCGTGGCCGTCACATCCAGCACGCTGTCACGGCCTGGATAGACATGGAACTGATAGGCCCCCGTCAGCGAAGCCGAATCCATCAGGGCGTGGATGGTGACGCGCTCGGCATCAACAGCCGGAGTCTCGATCCAGAATTCCCGGAAGATCGGGAACTCCTCGCCATCCTTCACGCCGGCATTGATGGCCAGCCCGCGCGCGGACAGACCGTAGCGCTGGCCGCGCCCCAGAAAGCGGAAATAGCTGGCGCCAATAAACGAGATCAGTTCGTCGAAAATCTTGGGGTCATTCAGGCCATGATGCAGGCGGAAGCCAGCAAAGCCGAGATTGACCGGTAGCGGCTTCTCGAAGCGCGTCTTGCCATAGTCGAACAAGGCTGCCGCATAAGGCACGGGCGTCGGTACACCATCGCGCACAGTGTTCACGGTGACCGGGCGTGTGAAAAGGAAGCCGGGATGGAACATCTGCAGCCGGAATGGCGTTGCGGGTTGCGCCAGCAATGCGCGTTCGGGCCGGAACCGGATTTCGCGCCACGCATCGAAATCGAGCTTCGCCAATGTCTCGGGCAGGGCCGGGCCCTGCTCGAAAGGCACGTTTGCCAGCTCGCGCGCACGCCGGACAACATCGGCAAAACCGAAGCGGGCTTGCGGCTGTGCGGCAGGCTGCGCCGGTTGCGGCTGCTGGGCCAGGACAGCGGCAGGTGCCACTGATGCGGCAAAGGCAGCGGTCAGACGCGTCAGGATCGAGCGGCGTGTCATGTGGAGTGGTGTCAAGGCAGCCTCGGAGCTGGGAGAAACATGGCTCATGCCGCGCTGCATGAGACCAGATCAGTTAGGCGATGAACTGTGGCTGGTCTAGGGCCGGTTTTCTTGCTTGCATCACCGGACGAGCCTGCTGCTTGTCCGGCTCATTAATGCAATTCGGCGTTCCGGTTGAAGTCCTTCTTAAGCCAAGCAGAAACGTCGAAAAAATACTTGAAGAAAATTCTTGTAGGGGGGGGCGAATGACACTATATCCGCATCACCCAATTCGCACGTGCCTGTGGCCGCGTGCTGGTCGGTGGGCATTCGGACAAGAGGCCGGACAGCCGCCCGGGATGGGGAACGGATGGAGGGGGATGGAAATCCCCTCAAATCACGTCCCCGGTCTTCGCAAGAGGGCCGCTCCCGAACATTGACCAGCAGCCGGAGGCGAAACCGGCGAACCCCGATTTCCACGGGGGACGTAGCTTAAAGCAACGACGGAGCGGGCTTTTTTGGTCTCGTCGGTCCTCCAAAGGCCGACACCCGAAGAGGCTTGTCCTTCATTGCCGGGCGTGCGGGGAATCCCCCAAGCGACGGTCTACCCTGGTCCGGACACCTGTGTCTGGCGTTTCGCCGCGTCTCCATCGCGCTGCGTATCGCTGTCACAGAATGCCGGAATCACTTCGCATCGGCGCCACATGCGCCGTGGGAGACATGTCATGACGGATCGCATCCGCCAGTTCCTTCGCGATCGCCGCGAGGACGGTCCTTGTGTGGTGCTCGACCTTGAGGTCGTGCGCGACAACTATTTCGCTTTTTCCCGTGCGCTGCCGGATACACGCGTGTTTTATGCCGTGAAGGCCAACCCGGCGCCGGAAATTCTGCGGCTGCTTGCCCGCCTCGGCTCCTGCTTTGACTGCGCCTCCGTGGCGGAAGTCGAGATGGCGCTGGCTGCCGGCGCAACGGCTGACCGCATCTCGTTCGGCAACACGATCAAGAAAGAGCGCGACATTGCCCGTGCGCTCGAGCTTGGCATCCGTCTGCTTGCGGTCGATTGCGAAGCCGAAGTCGACAAGGTTTCCCGCGCAGCCAAGCTGACGGGTGCTGAAGACGTGCGCGTGTTCTGCCGCATCCTGTGCGATTGCGCTGGTGCCGAATGGCCGCTCTCGCGCAAGTTCGGCTGCACGCCGGAAATGGCCGTGTCGGTGCTTGAGCATGCCTTCCGCGGCGGACTTGAGCCCTATGGCGTGTCGTTCCATGTCGGTTCGCAGCAGGGCAACGTCAATGCCTGGGATGTGGCTCTGGCTGCGGCTTCGTCCGTGTTCCGTGAGTGCGCTGTGCGTGGCATGAACCTGTCGATGGTCAATCTCGGCGGCGGTTTCCCGGCGCGTTACCTGCGCCAGGTTCCCGGCGTCCCGGCCTATGGCGAGGCCATCTTCCAGGCACTGTCGAAGCATTTCGGCAACCGCTTGCCGGAGACCATCATCGAGCCGGGTCGCGGCATGGTTGGCGATGCCGGCCTGATCGAGACCGAAGTCGTGCTTGTCTCCAAGAAGGGCCATGACGAAGAGCTGCGCTGGGTCTATCTCGACATCGGCAAGTTCGGCGGTCTCGCCGAGACGATGGACGAGTCCATCCGCTATCCCATCCGCACCCCGCGCGATGGCGGCGCGATGACCCCGTGCGTGCTGGCTGGCCCGACCTGCGATTCGGCGGACGTGCTCTACGAGAAGACGCCGTATATGCTGCCCGTCAGCCTCGAAATCGGCGACAAGCTGCTGATCGATGGCACCGGCGCCTACACGACGACCTATTCGGCCGTCGCCTTCAATGGCTTCCCGCCACTGAAGCAATACGTCATCTGACGCAAGTTCATCTGACGTCTCGCGGGCCGGGGTTCTCCCGGCCCGCATTCCCCCCGATAAGCGTTTCATTTGCCGGTGCGTTCACGCGCCGGGGCCACGCGTGTCTGCGTGGCAGGAGGTCTGCCATGGTCACCATCCGTGACGAGCATTCTCATGACTTTTTCGCGCGCGAGGCGCTGCTGGACCGCGCCCAGGGGCCGTCGCGGCATGGCAAGTCGAGCGTGCGCTTGCGCGACGGGCGTTTGCCTGCGCAAGGGCTTGCCCTGTCAGCCGAGGTTGACGGTCAGATCGTCGGCACGGTTCGGCTGTGGCATGTCGATGCTGGCGGCACGCCTGCGCTTCTGCTCGGGCCTCTGGCCGTTTCACCGGACCATCAGGGTGCCGGAATCGGCAAGCGGCTGGTGCGCGAGGCACTCTGGCGTGCCGCCCTGCGTGGCCACGAGGTTGTGCTGCTGGTGGGCGATGCGCCCTACTATGCGCGCTTTGGCTTCAGCGCCGATCTGACGCGCGAGCTCGACATGCCGGGCGAAGTCGATCCCGCACGCTTGCTGGCGCTTGAGCTGGCACCGGGTGCGCTGGCTGGCGCGCGTGGCGAGGTGGTGGCGACTGGCGATCTGGTTCAGCGACGTCGTTCCGCCATGTCCCTCCGCCTTGCGGCCTGAGACAACAGGCAAACGCCGGAGACATTGACGGCGCGGCGCGCCTTGCCTTAGTTGCGCCCTGCTTTTGCGCGCCGTCACAAGCCTGTAACCAAAACGTGCACTTGCAACCAAGGCCCGTTTTTCTGACTGACTGAAGGAATGTCCAACATGTCGCAATGGCTCAACCATGGCACCATTTCCGGCCCGATCGTGATGATCGGTTTTGGCTCCATTGGCCGGGGCACATTGCCGCTGATCGAGCGCCACTTCAGCTATGACAAGAGCCGCTTCATCGTGATTGATCCCAGTGACAGCGACCGCAAGCTGCTGGATGAGCGCGGCATCCGCTACATCCAGGAGGCCGTCACCAAGGCCAACTACAAGAAGCTGCTCAAGCCTCTTCTCACCGAGGGCGAGGGCCAGGGCTTCTGCGTCAATCTCTCGGTTGATACCTCTTCGCTGGACCTGATGAAGTTCTGCCGTTCGCTTGATGTGCTTTATATCGACACCGTGGTGGAGCCATGGCTGGGGTTCTACTTCGACAAGAAGCTCGGCACCGAGGAGCGCTCGAACTATGCGCTGCGCGAAACCGTGCTGGCCGAGAAGCGCGCCAATCCGGGTGGCAGCACAGCTGTGTCATGCTGCGGCGCCAACCCGGGCATGGTCTCCTGGTTCGTCAAACAGGCGCTGGTCAACATCGCCAGCGACATGGGCCTGAAGTTCAAGGAGCCGACCTCGCGCACTGAGTGGGCGGCGCTGATGAAGAAGGCCGGCGTCAAGGGCATCCACATTGCCGAGCGTGACACCCAGCGTGCAAAGACTCCGAAGCCGCCCGGTGTTTTCGTCAATACATGGTCGGTCGAGGGCTTCCTGTCGGAAGGCCTGCAACCGGCAGAGCTGGGCTGGGGCACGCATGAAAAATGGATGCCGTCCAACGGCCACAAACACAAGAAGGGCTGCAAGGCGGCGATCTATCTGAACCAGCCTGGCGCCAATACGCGCGTGCGCTCCTGGACGCCGACGGCGCAGGCGCAGTTCGGCTTCCTTGTCACGCACAACGAGTCGATTTCCATCGCCGATTATTACACCGTGCGCGAGAAGGACAAGCCGAAGGGCAAGGCCGAATATCGTCTGACATGCCATTATGCCTATCACCCGGCGAACGATGCCGTGCTGTCACTGCATGAGATGTTCGGTCAGGCCGGGAAGATGCAGGAGACGCATCACATCCTGCAGGAGCAGGACATCGTCGATGGCATCGATGAACTCGGTGTGCTGCTCTACGGTCACAAGAAGAACGCCTACTGGTATGGCTCGCAGCTTTCCGTTGAGGAAACCCGCCGCATCGCACCCTATCAGAACGCCACCGGCATGCAGGTGACCTCCGCTGTTCTGGCCGGCATGGTCTGGGCACTCGAGAACCCGAAGGCCGGCATCGTCGAGGCAGACGAGATGGACTACAAGCGTTGCCTCGAGGTGCAGATGCCCTATCTTGGCCCGGTCATCGGCGCTTATACCGACTGGACGCCGCTGACGGACCGCCCCGGTTTTTTCCCGGAAGACATCGACACCAAGGATCCGTGGCAGTTCCGCAACGTGCTGGTGCGCTGACAGGCCGCCCGCAACTCTGCTGTGGATGACATCTGAAGACGTTGTCTGCGCTTCCGGCGCTCACGGACTTGAGGTCCGCTGCGCTCCGGTTCTCGAAACCATCTCCAGCTGACCAACCACAGCGCGTTTCCGGACAGTCTGCGAACGCAGACTTCTGACAACAAAAAAGCCCGCCGGGCTGGCGGGCTTTTTCATTTGTGGCCCGGAGGCCGGAAAGCGGCGGCCGATCTCAGAACAGATTGGCAAAAGGGTTCGCACCCGAGCCAATGGCGCTGGGCAGGCCTAGGTTGCCCTGATTTCCGAAGCTTGGTGCTGCCGATGACGCGTAGAAATGCTGCGTCGCATAGCGGTTCATCGAGCCAACCGGCACGGCCGGGCCGGCATCAAGATAGCTGCGCTTCTGCACCGTGATCGAGAGCGGGCGGCGTTCCTGCGCCTCGGCTGCAGGCACAGCCACGACTGCGACCGAAGACAGGGCGGCAAGGCAGGCGGCGATTCGTGCAAGGCGGATCATGATGCGGAACTCCAAGGAATGATCTGCAAAAACTAGCATCTGCTGGTTAACGGATTCAGGTTGTTGACCCAAGCGAAAACAAAGTTGCGCGCAAGAATGTGAGAATGCGGACAGCCTCAGCGCGGCGCTTTTTTAAGCGGCGGCGCCGAGCCTTCCGCATCGAGCCATGTCACCTTGCGCCCGGCGGCAGCCATTTTCGAGCTTGTGCAGTGTGGCTGGCGGGCAAGCTCCGCCTTGTTGAACAGGCTGCGCAGGTTGCGGTCCTCGCCAGCTGTCAGCAGTTGCAGGCGGTCAAGCAGGCAGGTCAGCTGCGCCCGGTCCGCCGGGCGCTGGGGTGAACCGCACCACCAGCCCGAAAGCCGGAAGTCCGGATTGGGCGACAAGTGGCGGAAAGCAATGCAGGCACGCTCGCGGTCACCCTTTATCAAAGCGGCATCCGAGGCCTCGATCCGGCCAAACTTGGTGTCGAGCCCGGTGGCTTGGGTGTTGCGCAGCACGGACAGGCCATTTTCCGAGGCCATGCGCGCGAGATCGACAAAAAAGCCTCCCGGTAGCCTCGCCTCATCGCCCGCGCGATAGGCCGAGAGAAAGAGGTGCGCCTTGTCCTCGACAAAGCTGCCATAGCCCAGCATGTCATCACGCCCGCCGCCAGGTGCATGGCGACGTGCATCATACTGGATGGCCAGTCCTTCAAGCTCAGGTGAGGCCAGACCAAAGACGGCGATGGGTCGCGTGACCCTGGTCCAGCTGCTGGTCGGGATCACGCGGGCCGCCGGCGTCGCGCGCAGCTCCG
>JAYWHQ010000453.1:0-2540 GCA_043777655.1 Allobosea sp.
CCTCGTCAGTGGCCGGGCGCGGGACGATGCCACGCTGGCCTTGACACTTCTGGCGCGGGCTGACCTTCGGCCTGTCGATCTGGCGCAGCTCTACATGCATGCCGACCGCAAGGGGCGCGCAGCCATCCGCTTTGCCGTTGATGCGCGTGATGCGATTTCGCCGCGCAAGCCGACCCATACCGCACGCAGCGAAGACTTTGAGGAACTGGTTGCGCTTGCGCCAACCGCGCCTGTTGCCGCATTGGAAAAACTTGGTGCTTTGGCTGGCCTCGGACCGCAGGCGACGGCGGCGATGACGGCGGACACGTCGCGCGAACTGGCAGCGCTGACTTCGCTGACGTTGAACCTCGGCGTCGAGGAGACAACCCGCTTTCTTATCCTGCTGGGTGATGACGCGGCGCGCTCGGTGGATCGCATCTTCGCGCTGGTTGACCTGATGCGCACCACGACGCCTGGCACAGCCCTGCGCCTTCTTGCGCTGGCGACAGGCGACAGCACAGCCAGCCAGCCGCGCGAGGCAAAGCGGCATATCCCTGTCATGGACGCAAGCGGGACAGGGGCGCGCGCCACAGTTCCGGGCAAGACGCAGCGTCTGCCGGCTTCCAAGGTGCTCGACAAGCTGGGCTCGAAAGCGAGCTGAGCGCCCTCAACCGCTCAAGGATATGCGCGGCTCGCCCGCGCGGTTCTCGATTTCGACCAGCCAAAGATCGGCATCGAACTTTCGTTCGCGCATCACCCGTTCCTCAACGGTCGCCGGGTCCGCTTCCAGTACCAGCACGAAGCGGCGCTCGCCTGCCTCATCGGCCATCGACTGGGGCGCAGGTCCATAGAGCGCAGCCGTGCCATCGAGCTTGTCGAGTTTCACAAAGATGGCGCCAGCCTCGGCAGCACCGCGACGCCGCAGCACCGCGACATGGCCATCATGCGCCGCTTGTCGAAGCCAGGCTGAAACCCAGAATTCGCTGGTCAGGCGCGCCATGGCTTGCTCACCCGGTCCAAGATCATTCGACTCGCATGCCGCTGGCCGAGGCCAGCTCACGCACGGTGCGCGGCGAAAGATCACGCGTGACAGCGATGTTGCGGTCACGCTCGAAGCGGGCACGTGCGCTGCGGGTCTCGTCACTCATGCGGCCATCGGCCTTCGGCACGCCATAGCCAAGCTTCATCAGGGCGCGCTGGGCAGATGCCACAGGGCGGACAGGGTTTGTGCCCCGAATCTCGGCGGGGGGACGATGGTCGCCGCCATTGATGAGTTCGGCAATCGGATCGCGTGCAACGCCTGGCGCAACCGCAGGAACAGCTGGTGGCGGGCTTGGCGCGGCAGCCTTGGGCGCAGCGGCGACAACGCGCTTCTCAGGCGCGGCCGTCGCTGGAACAGGCTGCGGCTGTCGCTGCGCCATTTCGCGCAGGATCGGGTCACGCAGGACGGCCTCGCGATTTGCCGACTCGCGTGGTGTGAACGTTTCACGCGCTGCATCGCGCGAGGGGCCAAGGTCTGCAGGGCGCATCGGCGGCAGCTGCAATTCAGGCACGGCGGCCAGGCTGCGTCCCGTCAGGGTGGGCTCACCGGCGAGGAAGGGCGAAGGGTGGCGCACCTTCTGCAGATACAGCGCGTTGACCGCAATTGCGCTGCAGGCCACCGTGCACAAGGCCAGCATCGCCGACTTGCCCGGACGACGGCGCATCGCGCGCAACATGCGCTTCCAGAATGGCTTCTTGCGCTTCGGTCGCGCGTGCGCAACGGGCATGGCATCCAGATTGCGACGGTCCATGGCGCTGATCGACACGGTGTTGGCAGGCATGTTGGCTTCCTCGGATGAAAATCGGGCCGTCTGGCTTGGTGGTTCAACCCGTAAGGCGGACGGGGGCATAATCTTCAAGGCCGCGTCTGGGCTGGCGGATATAGGTGGCGATGCGCACAGGCGCGCTGGCTTCATCGCGCAGTTCGAGCGGCAGACGGACACCGACGCGGGTGCCGGCACCCGGGGCGCTCTCGATTGTCAGCGTGCCGCCATGCAGGCCAACCAGGCCGCGCACCACGGAGAGGCCGAGGCCGGTGCCCTCGTAAGTGCGATCATAGGATGACTTGGCCTGAAAGAAGGGATCGCCCAGACGTGGCAGATCGGCTTCGGCAATGCCGATGCCGGTGTCGGTCACGGACAGGTCGATCATGTGGCCATCGCGCACGACCGCGATGGTGACGCTGCCCTCGGCCGGGGTGAACTTAATGGCATTGGAGAGCAGGTTGATGACCACCTGCTTCAGGGCGCGCCGGTCGCAAGACAGGGTCGGCAATTCCGGACCCAGCACGCGCTCGAGCCTGACGTCTCCCGCCTTGGCGCGAATGTCGAGCAGGTCACAGCAGCTGCCGACAAGGGTTGGCAGATCCACAGGCTCGGGATCGATGGTCATGGCGCCTGACTCGATCTTGGAGACGTCGAGCAACGTGTTCACAACCTCGAGCAGATGCTGGCCAGAGCCGTGGATGATGCGGGCATATTCCTCGCGCTTGCCAGCATCCATCGGAATGAAGGATTCAG
>JAYWHQ010000454.1:0-2538 GCA_043777655.1 Allobosea sp.
TGCCCGCACCGTTGGAGCCGAGTACGGCGCGGCGCTCGCCCGGTTTCACCGAGATGGTGATGTCCGAGATGGCGGCGAGCGCGCCGAACATCTTTGTGACGCCGCGCAACTCCAGCGCATTGCCATCATTCGCGCCAGCCAGACCTTCAATGGGCGCGTTCATTTCGGCGCTCCAGTCAGCGGGTCGGTTGCCTGCGCCCTGCCCGCGCGCCAGCGGTCCCAGAGGCCGAGCACGCCATCGGGCGAGAACAACACGACAGCCAGAAAACCAAGCCCGATGACGAGTTTGAAACGCTCGGTCGAGAAGCCGAAGCTGCTCAGAATGTCGGGCGAGAAGACCTGAAGAATGACGTAGATGAAGGCGCCGATGAACGGGCCGATCGGGCGGCGCAATCCACCGACGACAGCCACCACAAGGACATCAATGGCCGATGGAATGCCGACGGTCCCCGGCGCGATCTGCGCATTCTGCCAGACCAGCAGGATGCCGCCGATGGACGCAAACACGCTGGTCAGCGCATAGGCGGCGACGCGGTGCGCGGTGACGTTGTAGCCAAGCGCTGCCATGCGCCTGGGGTTGTCCCGCACGCCCTGAAGCGCGAGGCCGAAGGGCGAGCGTGAGATGTAGACAGCAGCACAGTAGCACAGGGCGGCGCAGCCAAGGGACAGATAGTAGAACGGCACCGCCTCACGCCAGTTCACACCGAAAAATTTCGGCGGCAACACCAGATTGAAGCCGGAGTAGCCATTGAAAACCGAATAATTCTGCCGTGCGAAGTAGAAGAAGGCTGCCGCAATCGCGAGTGTGATCATGATCGTGTAGATGCCCTCGGTGCGCACGGCGAGCGCGCCGCAAACCGTGGCGAAGAGGGCTGCAATCAGGAAAGCTGCCGGCAGAACCACCCACCAGCTCAGCCCGAGACTGATGCTTGTGACGCCAGAGGGTCCAAGGATCGCAACCATGTATCCGGCGACCCCGGCCACCGTCATCTGCAGAAGGCTGACCATGCCGCCATAACCGGCGAGGAACATGAGACTGACGCCGATCATGCCGAGAATGAAGGTCCAGCCCATGATCTGGAAAAGCCAGAAGTTGTTGGCAACGAGCGGCAACGCCAGCAGCACGATGATCGCTGCCCACCAGACGCCTGGAACGCGCGCAAGCCAGTTCTGGCGTGGCGCAGATGCCGTGATCGCGGCTTGACCCTGTGTTTGATCCACGAGCGCCATTCTAGCGCCTCGATCCGAGCAGGCCTTGCGGCCGGAAGGCGAGCACGGCAGCCATGATCAGGAAGGTGAAGACCACCGAATACGTCGGCGCATAGACCAGCCCCATCTGCTCGGTCACACCGATGACGAGCGCCCCCAGCGCGGCGCCGACAATCGACCCCATGCCCCCGACGATGACGACAACGAGACTCGCGAGAAGGAACCGCGTGTCCTCCCCCGGCGAGAGCGATTGGAATGTTCCGGCGATGATGCCTGCGACACCTGCAAGCCCGGCGCCGAAGACGAAGACGGCGAGGAAAACCAGCTGGATGCGCACGCCGGAGGCGGCCAGCATCTCGCGGTCATCGACACCGGCACGGATCAGCATGCCGAGTGCCGTGCGGTTCAGCACCAGCCACATGGCAACACCAATGACGATGGCGGCCGCCAGGATCCAGATTCGCACCGATGGATAGCGGATCCAGACAATGTCGCCGCTCGTCGGATTGATCGAGCTGATGAATGGCAGCTCCATGGGGCCGCGCAGGAATTCGGGCGCAAGCGTCGTATAAGACTGGCCGCCCCACCACCACAGCATCACATCGGCGATGACGATGGACAGGCCGATGCTGACCAGCGTCTGCCGCAGCTCCTCGCCTTCCATCTTGCCGAAGATGAAGCGCTGCATGACGAGGCCGACGAGGCCGACAACGACAAAGACAACCGGGAACGCCAGAAACCAGGACCCGGTCGCCGTCGCGACTTCATAGCCAAGGTATCCGCCCAGCAGGAACAAGGAGCCATGTGCCATGTTGACGATGCGCATCAGGCCAAAAATCAAAGTGAAGCCGGAGGCCACCAGAAAATAGAGCGCGCCGAGCGTGATGCCGCCCAGCAGTGCATTCAGGAAAATGCGCTTGCGGCCGATGGCGGCCTCGAGCTCTGCCGGCCATGGGGCGAGGACGGCCCACAGCAGAGTCGCTGCAAGCACTGCAAGGACGAGAAACCAGAACGGGTGGCGTCTCAGAAACTGTTCCATCACATCAATGCCAGACCAAGCACATGCACGTCCGATCTCCTTCCCGGAAACCCTAGGACCGATCTTGCCCCGGCACTTCTCCGAGGGTCTGTTCTTTCAGTGCGCTGTTTGCGTCATGACACTGCGGCGGTAGGCACTGGGGGGCACCACGCCATTGGCAATGAAGAAGCGGGAGAAACTGGCAGGCGTCGAGAAGCCAAGATCGAAGCCGATATCTGCAACGGTTTCAACGCCAACTGCCAGCCGTTCAATGGCCTGCTCCATGCGCAGGGCATTCATGTAAATCGTCG
>JAYWHQ010000455.1:0-8554 GCA_043777655.1 Allobosea sp.
CACGCACCGACAACCGGCCTGAGACTTTCGAGGACACGGCGCGCGAAGTCGATCTGGCCGGTGGGCGGGGCTATCCCTATCGCTGCGACCACATTGTCGAGCGTGAGGTTGACCAACTGGTTTCATGGACGCTCCGGCGCTTCGGGCGCATCGATGTGATGGTCGATGCCGTCTGGGGTGGCAATGAGGGCTACAATGGCGAGCGCTATCCCGATGGCTCGGCTTTTGGAGCCACTTTCTGGCGCAGGCCCGTGGCACGACTGGGGGAAGGTTTTGAGACCGGCGTCTTTGCACAGCTCTTGCTGGCACGTGCCGTGGCACCTGCCATGGTCAGCGCCAAGTCCGGGTTGATGGTGACTGTCAGCTACGACACGAATGCCTATCTCGGCGATGTGTTTTACGATGCTGCCAAGGCTGCGATGAACCGCATGACGCTGGCCATGGCACATGAACTCAAACCTTATGGCGTGACGGCGCTGGGCCTCTCGCCCGGCCATGTGCTGACCGAGCGCGTGCGCGATGCCGGGATGGCCGACGAGACGACCGAGACGCCGCTCTATGCCGGGCGCGCGGTGGCTGCCCTTGCGGCTGATGCAAATGTGGCGCGCCATGCAGGCACAGTGCGGCATGTGGCTGATCTTGCCGCAACTTACGGATTCACCGATGCGGATGGCGCACAGCCCGCCCGCTTCGAACTCACGCCTTAAAACAAGCTCGAAAAACAAGGGAGATCACACCATGTCACTCAAGGGAAAAACCCTTTTCATCACCGGCGGTTCGCGCGGCATCGGCCTCGCCATCGCGCTGAGGGCCGCGCGCGACGGCGCCAATGTCACGATTGCAGCCAAGACCGCCGAACCGCATCCCAAGCTGCAAGGCACGATCTATACGGCTGCTGCCGAGATCGAGGCTGCTGGCGGCAAGGCGCTGCCGATCATGGCCGATGTGCGCGAGGAGGCGAGCGTCGCCGAGGCGCTGGCGAAGACAGCCGAAACCTTCGGCGGCATCGATATTGTCGTGAACAACGCCAGCGCCATCCAGCTGACCAACACGCCGATGACCGACATGAAGCGCTATGACCTGATGAACGGCATCAACACGCGCGGCACCTACATGGTGTCGAAGCATGCCATCCCTTATCTGGAGAAGTCCGCAAATCCGCACATCCTGATGCTGTCGCCACCGCTCGACCTGAAGACGCATTGGTTTGCGCCACATCTGGCCTATTCCATTGCGAAATACGGCATGAGCCTCTGCGTGCTGGGGCTGGCGGGCGAGTTGGCCGAGCGCGGCATTGCTGTCAACGCGCTCTGGCCGCGCACGACGATTGCGACGGCCGCCGTGCAGAACCTGCTGGGCGGGGACAAGATGGTGCAGGCCAGCCGCACGCCGGAGATCATGGGCGATGCCGCCTACATGATCTTCAACAAACCCTCGCGCCAGTTCTCCGGCAATTTCCTGATCGACGACACGTTCATGGCGGGCGAAGGCGTGACCGACTTCCTGCCCTACCGCGTTGATCCCACCGTGCCGCTGATGCCGGATTTCTTCGTGCCGACAGAGATCGCACCGCCAAAGGGCGTCAAGGGCGGGGTGTAATCAGAGATCGGCAGGCAAACTCGCGCAGGCAGGCGCGCTCGCCCGGAATTGTCTTGCCGCTGTCATGTTGGAGCGTTTCAGGCTAGCTGGCGTTTCTAACGCGGGCCGCACGTGCGCTTCGTGCTGCTGCGCAACAAGGTGATGGCATGATTACAACTCACGGCATGTGCCCCAGGCAGGGCGACCGGTTCGAGCACCGGCAGCTCTACCAGGGCGATGATATTCCCGACAACGCCGTCTGGATCGACATGCTGTCGCCAACCTCGGAAGAGGATGCGCTGGTCGAGGCGCATCTCGGCATTGCCATTCCAACGCGCGAGGAAATGCGCGATCTGGAGCCGTCCGAGCTGATCTACAACGAGGGCGGCGCGCGCTACATGACCGCGCGCATCATCTGCAAATCGCTGACCGAAGTGCCGAAGCTCGCCGATGTCACCTTCATCCTGACCGAGAAGGCGCTGGTGACCGTGCGCTATGACGAGCCGGGCTCGTTTGCCATCTTCCTCAACCGTGTGACCAAGCCGGATGCCTGCGCGCCCCTGCCGGAAGCTGTGCTTGATGGTCTGATTGAATCCGTCGTCGACCGGGCCGCCGAAGTGCTGCGCGGCGTTGGTGACCAGATCGATGCCTCATCACGCCAGATTTTCGAGCCTGGCTCGGCATCGGTCGAGAAGGGCCGCTATCACCGCGTGCTGCGCGACATCGGCCAATATGGCCAGGTCATCTCCAATGTGCGCGAAAGCATGGTCTCCATCGAGCGTGTGCTGCTGTTCCTCTCGGCCAACTACCAGCGCCCGCAAAAGACGGCGGGCTTTGCCGCCGAGTGGCGCACGGCCCTGCGCGATGTGCAGGCCATCGAGGAACATGCGACGTTTCTGTCGTCCAAGCTGCAGTTCAACATGGATGCGACACTGGGTCTGGTCACCATCGAGCAGAACCTGACCAACATCGAGCAGAACAAGATCATCAAGCTGTTCTCGGTCGTCTCGGTGGTGCTGATGCCGCCAACCCTCATCGCCTCCATCTATGGCATGAACTTCAAGGTCATGCCGGAACTGGAGTGGCGGTTCGGATACCCCATGGCCATCGTCATGATGATCGTGGCTGCCGTGCTGCCGTATCTGTTTTTCCGATGGAAACGCTGGTTCTAGCGTCTCGCGCCGATCAGGAATTCCGGATTGCCGTCGCCTCCCTCGACTGGCGAGGGGATCAACCCGATCTCGGCAAAGCCGAGGCCCGCCACAAGCTGGCGCACATCCTGACAGACGCGTTCATGGACGCTCGCATCACGCACCACGCCCTTCTTGAGCGCGGCCCGTCCCGCCTCAAATTGCGGCTTGATGAGCGCTGCCAGAGTCGCTTGCGGTGCCAGCAGCTTCGCAACAGCAGGCATCACCAGCGCCAGCGAGATGAAGCTGACATCGATCACGCCAAGTTGTGGCATGGGCTGGATCAGCCCAGCCTCCAGCGTGCGGATGTCCTGCCCCTCGAACGACGTCACTCTGCGGTTGCCAGCCACTTTCGCATGCAGTTGGCCATGCCCGACATCCACCGCAAAGACATGTGCTGCACCACGCTGGAGCAGGGCATCGCTGAAACCACCGGTTGATGCACCGGCATCGAGGCAGGTGAGGCCCGCCGGATCAATCCCGAAAGCATCGAGCGCCGCTGCCAGCTTCACGCCACCGCGCGAAACGTAAGGATGCGGTGCGCTCGCCTCGATCTTAGCATTGGTCGGCAATGTGCTGGAGGCTTTGGCAACCACTGCGCCATCGGCCAGGATCAGGCCTGCCTCGATGGCGGCCTGCGCCCGTGCCCGGCTTTCGAAAAGGCCGCGCGCCACCAGAAGCTGGTCGGCACGCAGCCTCGCCATCACGCGCGCCGGGCTTTGCCGCCCGCCCTTAGCGCAGCCTCGGCCACCTGCGCGATGCTGTCGGCGTCAAGGCCTGCATCCGCATACATCTGGTCGGGCTTGCCATGGTCCTGGAAGGTGTCAGGCAAGGTCAGTGTGCGGACCTTCAGCCCGTGGTCCAGCAGGCCTTCAGAAGCCATGAACTGCAACACCTGAGCGCCGAAACCGCCGGTGGAGCCCTCTTCCACCGTGATGAGCACATCATGGCTGGAGGCCAGTTTGCGGATGAGCGCAAAGTCCAGCGGTTTGGCAAAGCGAGCATCGGCCACCGTCGCGCTGTAGCCGCGCTGGGCCAGTTGCTCGGCGGCCTGCTGGCAGGCCTGCAAGCGTGTCCCCAGCGAGAGCAGCGCGACCTGTTGCCCCTCGCGCAGCACGCGGCCACGGCCAATCTCCAGCGGCACGCCCTGTTCCGGCATGTCGACGCCCACACCATCGCCGCGTGGATAACGCAGCGCGATGGGGCCGCAATCATGCACGGCGCAGGTGGCAACCATGTGCACCAGTTCGGCCTCATCGGCCGCCGCCATCACCACCATATTCGGCAGGCAGCAGAGATAGGCCAGATCGAAGGCACCTGCATGGGTGGCGCCGTCTGCGCCCACCAGCCCGGCCCGGTCAAGCGCAAAGCGCACCGGCAGGTTCTGGATCGCGACATCATGCACCACCTGGTCATAGGCGCGCTGCAGGAAGGTGGAGTAGATCGCGCAGAACGGCCGGTAGCCTTCGGTGGCGAGACCGGCGGCAAAGGTCACCGCGTGCTGTTCGGCAATGCCGACATCGAAGGTGCGGTCCGGGAAGGCCTTGCCGAAACTGTCGATGCCGGTGCCCGATGGCATGGCCGCCGTGATCGCGACAATGCGTGGATCGCGCGTTGCCTCATTGATGAGCGCCTGCCCGAACACCTTGGTGTAGCTCGGTGCATTGGAGGGTGCCTTGGCCTGCGCACCGGTGACAACATCGAACTTGACGACACCGTGATACTTGTCGGCGCTGGCCTCGGCCGGCGCATAGCCCTTGCCCTTCTGCGTCACGACATGAACGAGGATCGGCCCCTTCTCCATGTCGCGCACATTCTTCAGCACGGGCAGCAGGTGGTCGAGATTGTGCCCGTCCACCGGGCCGACATAGTAGAAGCCCAGCTCCTCGAACATGGTGCCGCCCGCCCAATAGCCGCGGGCGAACTCCTCGGTCTTGCGCGCCTTGTCGTAGAAGAACTTCGGCAGGCGCTGCGCCAGCTGCTTCGCTGTCTGGCGCAAAGTGCGGTTGGTGCGGCCCGAAACAAGCCTTGCGAGATAGGCCGACATGGCGCCCACGGGTGGAGCAATCGACATGTCATTGTCGTTCAGGATCACGATGAGGCGCGAGTGCATCGCGCCGGCATTGTTCATCGCCTCATAGGCCATGCCAGCCGACATCGCGCCATCGCCAATGACTGCCACGACATTGTTCTTGCCGCCCTTGAGGTCGCGCGCGACCGCCATTCCGAGGCCAGCAGAGATCGAGGTGGAGGAGTGCGCCGCACCGAACGGATCATATTCGCTCTCGACACGCCGGGTGAAGCCGGAGAGCCCGCCCGGCATGCGCAGGGTGCGGATGCGTTCACGCCGACCTGTCAGAATCTTGTGGGGATAGGCCTGATGGCCGACATCCCAGACCAGCCGGTCTTCCGGCGTGTTGAACACATGATGCAGTGCCACCGTCAGCTCGACCACGCCAAGACCGGCCCCCAGATGGCCACCGGTGACAGACACGGCGTCGATCATCTCCAGACGCAGCTCATCCGCCACTTGCCGCAGCGAGGACTCTGGCAAACGCCTCAGGGCGTCTGGCGTGGCAATCGTATCGAGCAGCGGTGTCGAGGGTCGGGTCACGAGCGGCGTGTCCTGATGAAATGTCGGCAGTCAGCCAAGATCGGCAGTCAGCCAAGGGTTGGCAGCCAAGAGTTGGCAGCCAAGAGTTGACGGTTGCGATACAGCCTGATTGTGGCGGGAGCAATTGTCCATTGCGCGAAACAGACCATACCCAACAGCCTGCCGCCCTGTCTCCGATCTATTGTCGCACACCCAGCCGCAGGCCGGGCGAGGGGCGCTCGGCCATCACCTCGCGCCGAAAACGAAAAAGGGCTGCCGGTCGCCCCGTGGTGCGCGTGGTTTCGCCGGTGGATTCCACCAGCGCTCCTGCTTCGACAAGCCGCCGGAAGTTCTGCTTGTGCAAAAGGCGCCCGGAAATGGCTTCTGCGGTCGTCTGCAAGGCCGTCAGCGTGAAGCTGTCGGTCATAAGCTCAAAAATCACCGGGCGGTATTTCAGCTTGGCCCGCAGGCGGCCAATGGCTGTCGCCAGAATGCGGCGATGATCGTCGCGCATCGCTTCACCCAGGAGTGGTGTCTCGCCCGGCGAGGCTTCTCCCCGGTCCCGCCACGCCTCGGCGATCAGGCCCGCGTCATAGAGCAGTTCATAGCGCTCGAGCGCCTTCTCCTCGTCCCAAAGCGTCAGTCCATCGCCGAAGCACAGGGCGAGCCGCTGCGGACGTGGCATCAGCCGCCGCTCGGCATCCAGCTTTTGCCCGGCGCGATCGGCGCTCCAAAGGCGCAAGGCGGGCAAGATCAGAGCGTCAATCAGCGCAGGCCGCCCTTTGCGCCAGTCCTCCCAGGGGAAGAACTGGTACCACGGCTGGAAGGCAGAGCTGATGTTGCCGCTTGACGTCTGCGCCGTGGCGCGGGTCAATGCGAGATAGCCCACCGAGACTGCGTGTGGCCCACTTGCCACTGGCTGCTTCAGCCGCCCCCGGTCGCCAAAGGTGTAAAGCTGCTCGCAGTAGCCAAGTTCCAGCCCGGTCTGGTCGCTGACCCAACTGCGCAGGCCGATCTCGAATGTGCGGTGCAAGGCAGGATCAAAAGGTCCGGATGGCAGGCCGGGGATGGCGCGCTGGCCGGACGGCGCTTCGGTTGCCCCGGTTTGCGCCGTGAGGATCTGCGGCACCCCCCCTGTGACAGCCACGATCGCTGCACCCAGATCAATCGAGACGCTGCCGAGCTGACCTGCGCGCGATGCCATGTTCAGTCCAGCGCCAACCGGAAAGGCGCGCCCTCGAATGCATCCTCGCCACGTCCGATGGCGGCGATGGCACGTGTCATGCGCCCATCCCTGTCCAGGATACTGTCTGCCAGCGCCACCAGCTTGGCATTGGGCGTGGCAGACGCAGAGGCAGCGCGCAGGGTCTGCGCCACCTCGACCTCGTCGCGCTTTGGCCTCAACGCGCAAGTGACGATGAAGGCTGCCGCCGTGGAGCGGCTGATCCCGGCCCAGCAATGGATCAGGAGGGGCGCCTGCCGGTCCCATCTCCTGGCAAAGGCCAGCAGCCGATGAACCTGGCTCTCGCCGGGCAGGATATGCCCGTCCATGGGCGCGACAATGTCCGACATGCCAAGGAACAGATGGCGCGCCTCGGCAATCGCAGGCGGACGCTCCACCACTGTATTGACGTTGATGAGCGTCACGACATGGCTGGCTTGGATGGCCGCTGCCGTTTCATGAAGCCGGGCGAGAGAGGAAACGTGAATGTCTGGCATGCCACGAGCTTAGCCCGATTCTGCGTGACACTGAACTGGCAGCTTTGCGACCTTTCGAGAGATCGTGCTCACTTATCCGCCGAGCAAAATCTCGAATCGTGCCACGAACCGCTGTTGCGCCTCTGCCGTTGGCCAGGGCGCCAGCAGCGCGTGCACAGCGCGGGGCAGGGGCTCTGGTGCGCCGAAGAATTTCAGCGCCTCGTCGCGCTGGAAACCGGCAAGCTCGGTGGCCTCAAGGAAGGCGGCGATGCGGTCGGCCTGCTTGATCTGCCTGGCCAGCGCTGGCGCTACCAGAGCAGGCAGGCCGAAACGCAGGTGGATGGCGCTCATCAGCCGGTTCTCGACGCTCTTGTAGGTTTCGCCCACAGCCGCCTTGAAGGGCGAGATGATGTCGCCAATCACATATTCAGGTGCGTCATGCAGCAGCGCCATCAGGCGCGTGCGGGCGCTCCAGTCCGGATGCAAATGGCTGGCAATGGCCTCGACCAGCAGCGAGTGTTGCGCCACCGAAAAGCTGTGCGGCCCATGCGTCTGCCCATTCCAGCGCGCGACGCGCGCGAGGCCATGGGCAATGTCCTCGATCTCGACATCCAGCGGCGAGGGGTCCAGCAGGTCGAGCCTGCGGCCTGACAGCATCCGTTGCCAGGCGCGCGGCGGGGCGGGTGGCTTGGCCAGCAAGGATTTGGCCATGCCTCAGCCCCGCGCCAGCGCGGCGCATTCCTCGCGCCGGAAGCAGCCGGTGAGATGGTCATTCACCAGCCCGCAGGCCTGCATGAAGGCATAGACGATGGTGGGGCCGCAGAAGATGAAGCCAGCCTTCTTCAGCTCTTTCGACATGGCCACCGAGATAGCCGTCTCCGTCGGCACCTCCTGCATCGAGCGGAAGCTGTTCTGGAGCGCGATGCCATCGAGATGGCGCCAGAGATAGCCGGAAAAATCCTGTTTTTCCTGAATGGCGAGATAGGCGCGCGCATTCTTCACCGCGCCCTCGATCTTGCCGCGATGGCGCACGATGCCGGGATTGGCCAGCGCACGTGCCACATCGGCCTCAGTCCAGCACACCAGCTTCTCCGGCTCAAACCCGTCAAACACCTGCCGGAACGTCTCGCGCTTCTTCAGGATGGTGATCCAGGACAATCCGGCCTGGAAGCCATCCAGCACCAGCTTCTCGAACAGCGCCCGGCTGTCATACTCGGGCACGCCCCAGTCCGTGTCGTGATAGCTGACATAGAGCGGGTCCGTGCCCGGCCACGGGCAGCGGGCCTTGCCGTCAGGGTGGGTGATAACGGTGCGCTCGGTCATGCGGGAGCCCCACCAAAACCGGCTTCGCCCGGAAAGGGAAAAGTCACGAAGGCAGGCTTCTCGAGTGTGAAGGCCAAGCCTCCTGCGAGCAGGGGCGCCCCGGCCGCCAGCGCATCGGCCACCTTGTCCAGCCGCAGCATGGCCAGCCCGCGGCCTTCTGCGGTTGAACCCA